>JAGLQT010000078.1 GCA_023136715.1 Gammaproteobacteria bacterium
TGGGGCATTTCAAGAAAAAACATATCATTAAAAGCATCTTCATTTCTTTTGCCACCACTTTAGTCGGTTTGGCCGTTTTAGCCTGGTTGATGAAGAATGAGTGGTTTTACAGCAGCCTTGGCGTTAGCACCTCATCAACCTATATGGCACTGTTGTTATTCACCATGGTTTCTCCGGTCTTTACTTTTGTACTCAGCCCTATAATGAGCCTGTTCTCGCGCAAAAATGAATTTGAGGCAGATGCCTTTGCCGCAGAACAAACTGATGCCCAGTATCTAATTAAAGCTTTAGTGGGTTTGTACCGTGAAAATGCCAGCACTTTGACACCCGATCCTGTGTATTCGGCTTTCTATGACTCACACCCGCCTGCACCTGTTAGAATTGCGCACTTAAACTCACAGGCATAACTCAAACGCTTGAGGAATATGATTATGAAAAAACTATTTTTATCTATCTTTGCATCAACGTCGCTGCTAATGTTTTCGCCATTCGCACAGGCAGAGAAGAACATTGAACTCTATGAGCACGGTGAAGAAGCACATCAAACGCATTGTGTTAAATGCCACACCAGCAGCGTTTACACCAGAGAAACGCGTTTCGTGAAATCCATGGAAGCACTCAGCAAACAGGTTAGACGCTGCAAAGACAATCTTGGTGTTGCCTGGTTTGATGAGGACACAGAAGCGGTTGCACACTTCCTAAACGAAAAATACTACAAGTTTTAAGCTAAATCACTATGGCAAAGCGTCGTCTCACCGATCAACAAAAACGCCGTATTGCCTCCAATAAAAACAGCTTAAGCAAACTTCAGAATTCCAAAGACGCTTCTTCCGGCAATCGTGTTTTCAATGGCCTGGTGGTTAGCCACCATGGCCGAAAACTCGTTGTCGAAACGGAAGACAATAAACGATACGATTGCAAGCTAAGACAAAATCTCGGTGACATTGCCTGTGGTGACAGCGTTGTTATCCAGATTGATAAAAAAGATCATGGCGTTGTCGTCGCCGTTAACGAAAGAAAAAACCTGCTAGAGAAAACCGGCTTTGCTGGTCTGGCAAAAACTGTTGCCGCCAACATTGGCCAGGTGGTTATTGTCTGTTCAGTCGAGCCCGAACCTAACGATTATTTGATCGACCGCTATCTTACCGCCGCTGAAAACCTTCCTGCTGAAGCCTTAATTGTCATCAACAAAATTGATTTGCTCAATAATGAAAACAAGCTGGTGATTGATACCATCAAAGAGACTTATAAAAACATTGGTTATCGTCTAATTGAAACCAGCATCAAGAAAGACGCCGGGCTTAATGAATTAAAAGAAGCTCTGCAAAATACCACCAGCATTCTGGTCGGTTTATCGGGCGTAGGGAAATCGTCACTGGTAAAAATGTTATTGCCCGACATTGATATTCGTATTGGTGAAATCTCAACAGCGTCCAAAGAAGGCAAGCACACCACGACGGTTTCATCACTCTATCACCTTCCAGATGGTGGTGCTTTAATCGATTCACCCGGTGTGCGTGATTTCACACCCTGGAACAGAGATAAAGAAGATATCGTAAATGGTTTTATCGAGCTCAAGCCGTATCAGGGTCATTGCAAGTTTAGCAACTGTACACATACGACTGAGCCGGGCTGCGCTATTACCGAAGCACTTGAGAAAGGCGAGCTTTCACAACAACGCGTAAACAGTTTTAAGAAAATGCTGGAAGATTTAGAAGACCAATCAAGATAAAGAAGAACCCAGATAATTACTTACGCCGGCTTTTAAAGAACGCCTGTATCATTTCACGACTTTCATCCGCCAGTACACCAGACTCATATTTAAAAATATGATTATGCTCGTTGGACTCAAGTAAATTAAAAGCACCACCCAGCGCCCCAGTTCGTGGCTCGCTCGCCGCAAACACCACGCGTTTGATACGCGCATGAATTAAAGCACCAACACACATTGAGCAAGGTTCTAGCGTGACAAAAAGCTCTGTATCTGTAATTCGATAATTACCGAGTACTTCACCTGCTGCGCGTAAAGCCATGACTTCAGCATGAGCGGTAGCATCGTTTGAAAGAATCGGCTGATTCCATCCTTCAGCAATAATCTCATTATCACGAACAATGACTGCACCGACAGGAACCTCTCCCAATGACTCTGCTTTTTTCGCCAACACTAATGCCCGGCGCATCCAGTATTCATCGTTCATTTTAGTCTCTTAATACACATAATAGTTATTGTTATAGCTTACACAAAAAGACGTAATATTCATCCTTAGTATATTGAACCAACCACTGATCATTAAACGGATTTAGCCATGAACAAAAAGCGGATTTTAGTTGTCGATGATGATGAAATATCGAGATACCTGATGCAAGGTTTTCTCAGGGACGAAGATGATTACATTGTAGAAACAGCAGTAGATGGTCTTGATTGCCTGAACTTCATAAAAAATAATAATGTAGACTTAATAATAAGCGATGTTGAAATGAACAACATTGACGGTCTTGAGTTAAGCAAAACCTTATTTTCCAATAAAGAGACCTCAAAAATCCCGGTTATTTTATCATCGATAAGAGATCAATCAGAAATAAAAAGAAAAAGCCGTGACTACGGTAACGTCAAAAAGGTTGCACAAAAACCTTACGGCAGAAATCTCCTTTTATCCGATCTTAAAGAAATTCTTGCTTGATAAACTGACTGCTTCAGAGCAATAAGAACTAAACCACTGAACCGATACATCATAGTCCTGCTCAACAGCTTTTTTTAACATTGGTTAAATTTCCTAACCCAATTATTCCCACTCAATTGTCGCTGGAGGTTTTCCTGAAATATCGTAAGTAACACGCGAGATACCATCAACTTCATTAATGATGCGCGTGGAAACATGCCCCAGAAAATCATAAGGTAGATG
>JAGLQT010000079.1 GCA_023136715.1 Gammaproteobacteria bacterium
GATGCGCCCAACGTGCAGTCATAAAATCGATAGTTTCAACAGCGCGCAAAGCAACAACGTAATCATAACGACGACCGTCACCCATAACACCAACCGACTTAACCGGTATGAACACGGTGAACGCCTGGCTCACTTTGTCGTACAGATCGTTCTTATAAAGTTCCTGAATAAAGATGTCATCGGCAAGGCGTAATAAGTCAGCGTATTCCTTTTTAACTTCACCAAGAATACGCACACCCAAACCTGGACCCGGGAACGGATGACGATAAACCATCTCGGAAGGCAGACCTAACTCAACGCCAATCTTGCGCACTTCATCTTTGAATAGTTCGCGCAAAGGCTCAACCAGTTTCAAACGCATATCATCTGGTAGACCACCCACATTATGATGCGACTTAATCAGGTGTGAATTTTTACTACCTGCGGACTCAATCACATCAGGATAAATCGTACCCTGCGCTAACCAGTTAGCATTGGCTAATTTATTTGATTCCTCTTCAAATATTTCAACGAAGACGCGGCCAATAATTTTGCGTTTCTGCTCAGGGTCATTGACGCCTTTTAGTTCATCGAGGAAACGCTGTTCGGCATCCACACGAATCACTTTGACGCCCATGTTTTCAGCAAACAGGGCCATGACATGATCGCCTTCATTATGACGCAGCAAACCATTATCGACAAACACACAGGTCAGTTGATCGCCAATAGCCTGGTGCAACATCGCCGCAACTACCGATGAATCGACACCACCAGACAACCCCAGCACCACTTCGTCACTACCTACCTGTTCACGAATACGCGTGATGTTATCTTCAATAATATTGCCCGATGTCCACAAACCTGCACAGCCACAAATATCATGTACGAAACGTTCGATCAAACGTTGCCCCTGTTTGGTATGTGTCACCTCGGGGTGGAACTGCAAGCCATAGAAGCCACGCGACTCATCGGCCATACCCGCTAGCGGTGCATTAGCTGTACTGGCGATACAGACAAAACCTTCCGGTAATTCTTCGACTTTATCGCCGTGCGACATCCAGACATCAAGGAATGCATGACCTTCATCATTAACGTGATCTTCAATGTCTTTTAACAACTTACTATGATGACGCGCACGCACCTGAGCAAAACCAAATTCACGATGTGTAGACGTAACAACTTTACCGCCGAGTTGCGCCGCCATAGTTTGCATACCGTAACAAATACCCAGTACCGGCACGCCCATATTGAAAACCAAATCAGGCGCAACCAGCGTATCTTCAGCCGTCACTGACTCCGGGCCACCGGAAATAATAATGCCGCTGGGTTTAAAATCTTGTATATCCTGATCATCGATACCAGTGTGGTGAATCTCACAATAAACACCGGCTTCACGAACGCGACGTGCAATAAGTTGCGTGTACTGTGAACCAAAGTCGAGGATTAATATCCGGTCGGAATGAATGTCTTGCATAATTTTTTCTTAATAATAAAAACTAAAAAATAAAAAAGGCGCAAAGAAGGACAAAATAATTTGTTTTCTCTGCGCCTCCGCGTATTTATATTTCCTTCTTTTACGAAGAACGATAGTTTGGCGCTTCTTTGGTAATCGTTACATCGTGTACATGTGACTCAGACATACCCGCACCCGAGATGCGTACAAATTTTGGTTTGCTGCGCATTTCATCAATCGAAGTACAACCCACATAACCCATACTGGAGCGTAGGCCACCAATCATCTGATGAACGATTGCGCTGAGAGGCCCTTTATAAGCAACACGACCTTCGATACCTTCTGGCACCAGCTTTTCACTGCCTTCTGAACTATCCTGGAAGTAACGATCACTGGAGCCTTTCTTCATGGCCCCGATTGAACCCATACCACGGTATGCTTTGTATGAACGACCCTGATATAAAATGACTTCACCCGGCGCTTCTTCAGTACCCGCCAGCATACCGCCCACCATGATGCAGTAACCGCCAGCAGCAATCGCTTTAGACATATCGCCCGAATAACGAATACCACCATCAGCAATCAGTGGTACGCCGGTACCTTCCAGTGCAGCAGCTACATTTGAAATCGCGGTAATCTGTGGCACACCAACACCAGCGACAATACGTGTGGTACAAATTGAACCAGGACCAATACCCACTTTCACGCCATCAGCACCAGCCGCGACTAAAGCGGTAGCCGCTTCACCAGTTGCAATGTTGCCGCCAATCACCTGCACATCATAATTTTTCTTAACCCAGCTCACTCTGTCGAGTACAGCCTGAGAATGTCCATGCGCGGTATCAACCACAATCACATCGACACCCGCCTTCACCAGCAAATCAACACGCTCTTCGGTACCAGTACCGGTACCGACCGCAGCACCAACTCGCAAACGGCCTTCTTTATCTTTACAGGCATTAGGATAATCTGTGGACTTCTGAATATCCTTCACTGTGATCATGCCACGAAGTTTAAAATCATCGTTGACAACCAGAACACGTTCGATGCGGTGCTTGTGCAACAATGCCAGCACTTCATCCTTAGGCGCGCCTTCTTTAACCGTTACCAGTTTTTCTTTAGGTGTCATCAAAGCTGATACTGGCTGATCCAGATTAATTTCAAAGCGTACATCACGACTGGTCACCAGACCAACCAGATCTTCGCCCTGCATAACCGGCACACCCGAAATTTTATAATGCTCACGCAATTCAATAACTTCGCGAACCGTAGTATCCGGTGAAACTTTAACCGGATCGGTAATCACGCCACTTTCGTATTTCTTAACACGATTGACTTCAGCGGCCTGTTCAGCCGCCGTCATGTTTTTATGGATAATGCCAATACCGCCTTCCTGCGCCAATGCAATCGACAAACGGGCTTCGGTAACGGTATCCATCGCTGCAGATAGCAATGGGATTTTCAATTCAATATCGCGGGTGACTTTAGTGGTCAAACTGACATCTTTCGGCATTACTGAGGAATGCGCGGGAACCAGTAAAACATCGTCAAAGGTGAGGGCTTCCTCGATTATTCGCATAGCGGTTCCTATAAACTGTGGTGAACTTGTAAAAGCCCGCCATTATAGGCTTTTGGCCATTCCTCGTAAACAGAAATAAGCACTGACTAACGAAAAACATTGCATAAAAACAGTCACTGAGGGTATAAGATATGCCAGCCTGAACAACTAAAAATCGCCAAAGAGAATAATGCTGCACGATAACCAGTCCAACCCGGCTAGCCGAACCATCTACTCTGTCACCGAACTCAACCGTTCGGCAGCCACTGTGCTCGAACAAAACTTCTCGTGGATATGGGTGGAAGGCGAGATATCCAACCTGGCCCAGCCATCTTCGGGACATATCTATTTCAGCCTGAAAGACAGCGGCGCACAGGTACGCTGCGCCATGTTCAAAAGCCGTAATAACGGCCTAAAGTTCCAGCCCGAGAATGGCCAGCAAGTACAGATTCGAGGCAAAGTCAGCCTGTACCAGCCGCGTGGCGACTATCAGCTAATTGTTGATCGAATGGAAGAAGCCGGTGACGGCGCCTTGCAGCGCAAATTTGAGCTACTAAAGACCAAGCTTGCCGCCGAAGGCCTGTTTGATGAAGACTACAAGCAAGATATTCCCGAATTACCCGAATGCATCGGCGTTATCACCTCCAATACCGGCGCCGCGATTCACGATGTACTCAGCGTCATTGAACGACGTTTTCCCTCCATCCCTGTTAAATTGTATTCCGTACCGGTACAGGGTGATGCAGCGGCACCAGCCATTTGCCGTGCACTGGCACTCGCTGAAGAGCAGGCGGACTGCGATGTCCTGCTGCTGGTTCGAGGTGGCGGCTCACTCGAAGATCTGTGGGCCTTCAACGAGGAAAGCGTGGCGCACGCAATTTATGACTGCCCAATCCCTGTAGTCAGCGGTATCGGCCATGAAGTTGATATCACCATTGCCGATTTTGTCGCCGATATTCGTGCCGCTACGCCCACCGCGGCCGCCGAAACCGTGACCCCTGATCAAACCTCATGGCTGCAATCCATGGCATGGTATCAGCAGCGCCTGCAACAGCTCATGGCTGAAAAAATACAGCGCCGCAATGAAACTTTAGGCTGGCAGAACAAGCGCCTGTCTCAACAACACCCCGTCGCCGTGGTTCAACGATTGAGCCAGCGCCTGGACGATATTGAACAACGCCTGAGTTATGCCTGGCGTTACAGCCTGCAACAGCAACAAAATCGCTATCAACAGCTGCGTGCTCGCTTATTGGCCGCCTCGCCTGAACTGCTTGTTAGCAACTATCAGCACTGTCTGCAAATTCTGGGGCAGAACCTGCACCACCAAATTCAGCAAATACTGGAACGACAAACAGCTCGACTACAAAACAATGCCCGCACACTGAACGCTATCAGCCCGCTCAACACGCTGGAGCGTGGTTATTCGATCACCAGCAATAATAAGGGCGCAGCCATCAGTCACAGCGATGAAGTAGCGGTCGGTGATGAAATCCAGACTCGCTTGCATAAAGGGCAAATTATTAGTCAAATTAAAAAAATTCTTACTGAATGACGACAATTCAGCGGTTTTTCTTGCACTACCTACTGTTTTTATGATAAATAGTCGCGCTCAGTTTTATTCAAATGATAATTGGAGTCATCAATGGCCAAAGAAGCGCCTTTAAAAGAACATACTTTTACGCCGTATAAGCCTAAAAAAGGCGAAGAATATATGAGTGAAGGACAGTCGGCACACTTCACAGAAATTCTTGAAGCATGGAAAACAGACCTGATGCAGGAAGTGGATCGCACGGTTGACCACATGCAGGACGAAGCGGCTAATTTCCCCGACCCTGCTGATCGCGCGACCCAGGAAGAAGAATTCAGTCTCGAACTGCGTACCCGCGACCGTGAACGTAAACTGATCAAAAAGATTGATGATACCCTCGATCTGATCAGCAGCGGCGAATACGGCTACTGTGAAACCTGCGGTGTTGACATCGGCCTGAAACGCCTTGAAGCTCGTCCCACTGCAACACAGTGTATCGACTGCAAGAGCCTGGACGAAATCAAAGAGAAACAAATCAAAGGCTAACGTCTCTGCTCTCGTGGAAACACTAAAAAGCCGGAGCTTATGCTTCGGCTTTTTTTCGTTTTGAGATAGTGAGTTGCGGCATAATAAACGCCTATGACTAAACCTACATACCGTGGCCGCTTCGCCCCCTCGCCCACCGGTGAGCTACATCTAGGTACCCTGCTCGCCGCTGTCGGCAGCTATCTGCAAGCCAGAAGCCAGCACGGCAAATGGCTGATGCGCATTGAGGATGTAGACACCACTCGGCGCGTAGAAGGCTCCTCTGATGCCCTGCTGCGAGCACTGGAAAGCTTCGGCTTTGAATGGGACGGTGCAGAGGTTTACCAGTCTCAACGCACCGAGCTGTACGAAGCCGTGCTGGCAACACTCACGAATAAAGAACTGATCTACCCCTGCACCTGCTCACGCAAACAGCTGGCCGATCAGGGTGAAGCCCAGGTCTACGCCGGCCACTGCCGCCATCGACAGTTGCCGCTACGCGAAGAACACGCCCTGCGCATCAGGGTGGCTAACCAATCCGTCGGCTTCGATGACCTGGTCATGGGTCTCTACCAGCAACAGCTCGCCAGCGAGTGCGGCGACTTCGTCATCAAACGCCGTGACGGCCTGTACGCCTATCAGCTCGCCGTCGTCGTCGATGATGCCGAACAGGGTATAACCGAAGTGGTACGCGGCACCGACCTGCTCGATTCCACGCCACGACAGATTTACCTGCAACAACAACTGAGCTACGCCCAGCCCGGTTATCTGCATCTTCCACTGCTGATCGATGAACATGGCCACAAACTCGGCAAATCCACCGGAGCCGCAGCACTGGATCTTACTCACCCCGTTCAACACTTACATTCATCACTTGAGCTACTAGGTCAACAGCCGCCCGGAGAGCTCGCCAGAGACAGCCTCAGCCAACTTTGGCAATGGGCGATTAATCACTGGGATATTGATTGCATTCCAAAGCAGAGTCTGGTCATCCGTCAGCACTGAAAGCTTGCAGGCAGTACCTCTGCCTGTGTATTATCAAAGGTCGCTTTAAAAACAAAAATGTAGAGGGAAAGCACGTGTCTAGTAACGATATCAATTCAATTCTCATCGAAAATCGTCAATTTCCACCCAGCGAAGAATTCGTCGCCAATGCCAGAATCAAACCGGCCGATTTTGCAGCCCTGCACAAACAGGCAGAAGAAGATTATGAAGGTTTCTGGGCAGATCAGGCGAAAAAACATATCGACTGGCACAAACCCTTTACCACGGTACTTGATGACAGCAAAGCGCCGCACTATCAGTGGTTTACCGATGGCGAGCTGAATCTTTCGTACAACTGCATCGACAAACACCTTGCCACGCAGGCCGACAAAACCGCGATTATTTTCGAAGGCGAGAAAGGCGATACTCGCCACATTTCCTATCAGCAATTACACGATGAAGTCTGCCAGTTTGCCAATGGCCTGAAGGCTCGTGGCATCAAAAAAGGCGACCGCGTTGTCATCTACATGCCGATGACCGCAGAAGCTGTGATCGCCATGCAGGCCTGCGCCCGCATCGGTGCGATTCACTCCGTGGTTTTCGGTGGCTTCTCGGCTGAATCACTGCGCGACCGCATCGATGATGCCGGTGCAGTCATGCTGATCACCGCTGATGGTGGCCACCGTGGCGGCAAAATCGTCGAACTGAAAGAAGCCGCCGACAAATCACTGGAAAGAAGTGGCAGCACGATTGAAAACGTCATCGTACTGAAACGTACTGGCCACGACATTGCCATGAAAGAAGGCCGTGACCACTGGTGGCACGATATCACCGAAGGCCAAAGCACAGAATGCGAACCAGAATGGGTGAATTCTACACATCCCCTCTTCCTGCTCTACACCTCCGGCTCTACCGGCAAACCCAAAGGCATCCAGCATTCCACCGCTGGTTACTTGCTCAACGCCATCCTCACCAATTTATGGGTGTTCGATTTAAACGATAAAGACATCTTCTGGTGCACCGCCGATGTCGGCTGGATCACTGGCCACACCTACGTCGCTTTTGGTCCATTAGCCACTGGCTCAACGGTGGTTATATATGAAGGTGCACCCATGGTGCCCGATGCTGGTCGCTTCTGGAAAATCTGTGAAGAATTGAAAGTCACTGTTTTCTACACCGCACCAACCGCAATTCGCGCACTGATGAAATTCGGTGACGAATACCCGAATAAATACGACCTGTCCTCCATCCGCCTACTTGGCACTGTAGGCGAACCCATCAACCCGAAAGCATGGATGTGGTATCACACAGTAATAGGTAAAGAACGCTGCCCGATTGTCGACACCTGGTGGCAAACCGAAACCGGTTCCAACATGATCGCGCCCATCCCCGGCGCAGTCAGCACCAAACCCGGCTCCTGCACCCTCGCCCTGCCCGGCATCGATGCCGATGTGGTTAACGAAGATGGCGAATCCATCACAGAAGCCAACAAAGGTGGTTATCTGGTGATCAAAAAACCTTTCCCCTCCATGGTACAAACTGTCTGGGGTGACGACCAACGTTATGTCGACACCTACTTCCCCAAATTCGGCGGCAAGTACTACCTCGCTGGTGACAGCGCCAGAAAAGACGATGACGGTTATTTCTGGATCATGGGAAGAATCGACGACGTAGTAAATATTTCCGGGCATCGCCTCGGCACCATGGAAGTGGAATCCTCCCTGGTTGCCCACGAACGCGTAGTCGAAGCCGCCGTAGTCAGCCGCCCACACGAAGTCAAAGGTGAAGCCATCGTCGCCTTCGTTATCTGCAATGGTGAAAGACCCGT
>JAGLQT010000008.1 GCA_023136715.1 Gammaproteobacteria bacterium
AAAAAAACCAGCAACAGGAACACGATATCAATCAAGGGTGTCAAGTTAGGTGTTTTATGTCTGGATGTTAGACCTTCAAATTCCATAGTAATATTCCCAACTATGGTTCTGCGTTTTCGATGATGGAGAGTGTATTTTGATGCGGCAGTGTTTCAATTAGCATGGATGCATAATGCTGCATCGCATGACTATGTCGTTCTGCACGTCCCTCTAACCAGTGCAATAAAAAAAGAATTGGCAATGCAACAGCCAGACCTACACCTGTAGTCAGCATGGCTTCCCAAATTCCGCCCGCCAGCATCTGGGCATCAACCTTGCCGCCCATTTCATCAATCACCATGAAGGCCTTTATCATGCCGGTAATGGTGCCAAACAGCCCCAGTAATGGCGCCGTATCACCCAGGATATTTAATGTACGAAATCCTCTTTGCATACGCTGCAATTCCCAGGAACCAATGCGCGCAGCAACACGAACAAGATCCTGAACTCCCCGCTTGTGCGCATCCAGTAGACCTTTAAGAATAGCGATTTCAGGACCACGTAAGCCTGTAATTAGCGACTGCACATCATTTCCATTCACAGAGTTCTGCATATCGCTGGAAAAATTCTTTGGTAATTTCCCTATAAGAAAGAAATGCAGATAGCGTTCTAGCACTATAGCTAAGGCAACAATTGAATAAGCCAGAAGAATCCAGACAACTGGCCCACCTTTGGCAAATATTTCAGATACACTCATAAACGCAAATTTTTATATATCAAATAGAAAATAACTGGACAGCAATACTATAGAATATAAGCGCACGCTAAAATGTGACATAGTGACGCGCGACAAATTGTCGCGCCTCATTTGTGATTATCGAGATAAACTTTAAAATACAACCACCATGCTAAATGAAGAACTAATCACCCCCGGCAATAAAATCAATATCCAGCGTGTTATCTGGCTTCGACTAATAGTCCTGGTAGGCGCAATTGCTGCGGTATGGTTAACCACTACCTATTTGCACGTCGAATTGCCCATTTTTCCGATAACACTGATTTTGTCCATCGCTTTTGTTATCAGTATTGCCAGTCTTATTCGTTTACGCATGCCCTGGCCGGCATCTAATAATGAACTGTTTGCTCAACTGGTAATCGACGTCATCGTTTTAACTTGCCTGCTTTATTACTCTGGTGGCTCAACCAATCCATTTGCACCACTATTTTTATTACCCTTAGTCCTCACTGCAGCCACCTTATCCGGCTGGTACGCGTGGGCGATGGTTGCATTGACCATAAGCTGCTATTCCCTTTTATTGTTTTTCTATATTCCATTTCCAGAATCACATGCCATGCATGGCGGCGATGGATTCAGGCTACATGTACTGGGCATGTGGCTCGGCTTCATCTTCAGCGCATTATTAGTCGCTGGATTCACTGCACGTATGGCGATCACGGTACAGCGTCAAAATAAAAAAATTACCGATCTGCGAGAGAAGCACTTAAAACACGAACATGTTTTAGCGCTGGGCACACTAGCAGCTGGTGCCGCCCATGAACTTGGCACACCACTTTCAACCATGGCGATACTACTTAAAGATATAGAACCGGATTCACCCTTGTCAGAATCAAAACTTAATACGCTACGAGGTCAGGTCGAACGCTGTAAAACTATTCTTGGTTCCATCTCGGCCGCTTCAGGTGAAATTCGGGCTGAATCTGGCAGCGTTTCAAATTTGGACCTGTACCTTTCAAACCTGTTAGAGCGCTGGAAACAAACCCGCACAGATATCATTGTTAAATCTGATTTTCAGGGAAGCCGACCTGCCCCCAGCATTGTTGTTGATCAAACCCTTGACCAGGCATTGTTAAACATTTTAAATAATGCCGCCGATGCCTCACCAGACAATGTTGAAATCAATGGGCAATGGGATGACCAGGAATTAACACTCACCGTTTCTGACCGGGGAACAGGTCTATCGCCTGAACTGGAAGAGAAAGCTGGCGCAAGCATTCACAGCACCAAGCAAGATGGCATGGGTTTAGGTTTATTTCTGACCTACACTACACTCGAAAGACTTGGTGGAGAAGTTCGAATATACAACCGCAAAGACGGTGGCGTTAAATGCCAGATCAACCTCCCTTTATCAACCATAAAATTAACAACATAAATGACTGAACACGCAAACACAGAACAAGTACAAACAGATCAACCCAGCCTGTTGATCGTTGATGATGACATAGTTTTCTGTGAAGTACTTTCAGAAGCACTCACTAAACGTGGTTACACCGTTAGCACAGCACATAATGTTGACGATGGTATTGTGCAGGCAAAAAAAGAACCGCCTGAATTTGCCGTCGTTGATTTAAGAATGCCAGGGAAATCCGGACTTGAAATGGTCAGTGAATTAAAAAGACTGGATGAGCATACACGCATCGTCGTACTCACTGGCTACGCATCCATCGCAACCGCAGTAGAAGCGATCAAACTGGGTGCTATACACTATCTGGCAAAACCAGCCGATGCTGACGGTATCGTTGAAGCCTTCTATCGTGAACAGGGCGACAAAGAAATGCCTATACGAACAAAACCCTTATCTGTAGGCCAGGTCGAATGGGAGCACATACACAAAGTATTAACCGAATGTGAAGGAAATATTTCAGAGACTGCACGCAGGCTCAATATGCACCGCCGCACACTGCAACGTAAACTGGCTAAATATCCGATTAAGAATTAAAAATATTTAAACCATATCAAGAACATTATCTTCACATTCAGCACGTAAGAATTCAAGACAACTTGCACACAGGCAATCATCGTACTGCTTGAATATATAATCGTACTGATGTTGTTTCAGCTCTATCGATGCACACTGGCAATTTTTGATATATTCAGGTTTACATTCAAATTTCTTTTGGCAGCGTGGACAAGATTTTGTTTTTAAATCAGACATAGCTCAGTGATTACTAATATTTATTAAAAATAATTATGACGATAAAATCTACACTTCAAGCTTGTATGACTCATCAGCATATCGGGCAGCAATTATTTTAACCTCGTCTTCAATTAGATATAAGGTATCAACAATATCTGCATCGAAGTGCTGACCACGTCCTTCTGTAATAATCTCCATTGCTTTCTCATGCGTAAAGGCTGGTTTATAGATACGTTTGCTAATTAATGCATCATAGACATCAGCGACAGCCATCAGGCGACCAGAAAGAGGAATAACGTCACCCTTTAAGCCTTGTGGATAACCGCTGCCATCCCATTTTTCATGATGAGTGAGTGCAATTTCTTTAGCAAAGCGTAAAAACGAACATTCCCCCAGTTCTTTTTCTGCTAACTGAAGCGCTTCTCCACCCAATGCTGCATGGGTTTTCATAATCTCAAATTCATCATCATCAAGCTTGCCCGGCTTGAGCAATATAGCATCAGGAATACCAACCTTGCCGATATCATGCAAAGGAGCAGACTTGTAAAGCTGATCTATTGTCTCTTCATCCAGCATAGCACTGAATTTTTGGTTATCACTCAAAGCAATCGCCAATGCCCGCACATAATGCTGAGTACGTAAAATATGTGCACCTGTTTCGTTATCACGTGTCTCTGCTAATGAAGCAAGACTCAAAAAAGTAACATCCTGCGTTCTTTGCAATGCTTCGGTACGATCCTGAAGAGAACGAATCATTACGTTGGTATGGTGAGCCATAACGCCAAACTCATCATTACTACAAACTGCCACTGACTGGTCTAGATGACCAGAACTCACAGCACCCAGAACCAGGTTCTGGTGTCCAAAGAAGTGTTTTAAATTACGCGCATAAGAATTAACCACTACCAGCATATAAATCAATAGAGCTGCTCCAACAAAAGCAAATTCGGTTATGACCGAGAACCTCGCCATATTAAATGACTGCTCACCTATGCCAGCCAACCAGTCCAGGTCTTTATTAATTAGCAGAAAAAATGTGCTCACTAAAAACAGGATTGAAATGGTAGAGAAAAGTGAAAATTTACCAACTAGCGTAAAGAATTGTTCATCAGGATCCAGCGATTTATTTTGTTTTCGCATATATTCAGCCAGTTTGAGCTCATGTTCTAATGCCAAGTCAGTCGCCACAAAAAAACCTAATGAAACAAATGCCACCATAACCTTGAGTCCGCTTGGCACAGGAAAATCATAAACGATGGTATTGTATGCAGTTAAAAACAAACCAGACAATATAAACAACGACCATTCAATCTTAAACGCAATCTTAATCTGATCTTTGTAATTGGCTGAAGGAATAAACTTCGTCATCATTAAATAATGAAGGAAAAACTGTAAAGTAATGATAA
>JAGLQT010000080.1 GCA_023136715.1 Gammaproteobacteria bacterium
CCGAAAAAATGGTTCAGGAATTACGCGCATGGGTGGGTGAGCAAATTGGTGCAATAGCCAAGCCGGATGATATTCGTTTTGCCGATGGTTTACCGAAAACTCGTTCAGGCAAAATTATGCGTCGTTTACTCAGGAATATTGCGAGGGGTGAGGAGATTACGCAGGATATTTCTACGTTGGAGAATGAGGCGGTGGTTAAGCAGTTACAAGGGGAAGAATAAAAGCTTTTCACCGCAGACAAATTTGACGGGACCAAATTTGAACGCATGCATTGCGACCCGAAGGGTGGAGGGCAGGAAGCCCGGAATAGCCGCAAAGGACGCAGAGAAAAACCTAAAAAACCAAGTAGGCTGGGTTAGGCGTTTTTTTGCCACAACCCAACGTCTATAAGACAACAAGCATGTTGAGTTTCATTAAAAATATCCAACCCAGGCTACGCGCTGTCTACCTAAGCCAGATAAAAGACACTTATTGAAATAACAATTATATTTTATATTATTTCCATCACTTTTTTCTCATATAACAACACTTCAATTTCTTCTGCTGCAACAGGACGGCTATAATAATAACCTTGCACTTCATCACAACCATGCTCCTTCAGATAATTTAGTTGCTCTTCCGTCTCAACACCTTCAGCAAGCACTTTAAGACCCATACAATGCCCTAGAGCAATAATAGAATTAATCATATCTGCATCATTTTTATCTGTTGTAATATCACGCACAAAACTTCTGTCTATTTTTAATCGATCTATCGGGAATCGTTTGAGATAGCTTAGTGATGAATAACCCGTTCCAAAATCATCGATTGATAACTCAACACCCATCTCATGAAATGTATTTAATGCATCCTCGGTAATCTTTGTATCATGCATGATAATACTCTCGGTCAATTCAAGATCCAGATCACAGGGCTGTACACCGGTATTTTTTAAAACTTCCTGAACAACCGTTGCCAGACCGGGATTCCAGAATTGTCTTGCAGATAAATTAACGGCCATTCTTAATGGCATGCAATCAGAATTTTTCCACTTTATGAGCTGCTTACAGGCCGTTTCTAGCACCCATTCACCTATAGGAACTATCAAGCCAGTTTCTTCTGCAACTGAAATAAATTTGTCTGGATAAATTAGGCCATGCTCTGGATGCTGCCAGCGCAATAATGCTTCTACGGCAATTATTTGACCTGATTCAAACGAATACTGCGGTTGGTAATGGAGAACCAGTTCATTATTTTCCAGTGCATGACGCAAATAAGTTTCCATGCTTAAGCGTTCACAGGCATTACTGGTTAAATCTGGAGTATAAAACTGACAATTGTTTCGACCTTCTTTTTTAGCACGATACATAGCAGCATCAGAATTTTTTAGCAAAGTTTCCGTATCACGCCCATCTTGAGGAAAAACACTAATACCAATACTGGCTCCAATAAACACCTCATGCTCATCAATAACAAATGATTCTTTGAACAACTCTAAAATATTTTCAGAAAATTGCGCAGCATCCAACTTGCTTTTTAATGAGCCAATAATCAGAACAAATTCATCGCCACCCAGACGAGAAACGGTATCCTCGTTTCGGATAGTCTTGCTTATACGTGCCGCTACTTTCTTTAACAACTTATCACCTAATGCATGACCAAGCGAATCATTAATGTTTTTAAACATATCAAGATCAATAAACATGACAGCAACCAGTTCATCATGACGTTGTGCAACCTGCAATTCATGCTCAAGTCGTGCATTACATAATAGACGATTAGGAAGATCGGTTAATGGATCATGATGTGCAAGATATTCAAGTTTGTGCTCAGTTTGTTTAATGCTACTGATATCGGTAATCACCCCTACATACTGAATAACGGCATCGTCATCATCCCTAAATGAATTTATACTGAGCAACTCGGTATAAATTTCTCCATTTTTGCGGCGATTCTGTATTTCTCCCTGCCACTGCCCGTTTTTTTCTATTGATTGCCACATTTCCTGATAAAAACATTCATCATGCAGTCCCGACTGAAGTAATGAAGGATTCCTGCCAATCAACTCACTTTCTCTGTAACCGGTAATATCTGAAAAAGCGCTATTAACACTCTCGATGTACCCCTTAGCATCAGTAATAATTATTCCTTCTGAAGTGTTATCAAAAACAATTGCAGCCTGATTAAGACTCTGTTGCCTGCGTGCAATTTCTTTAACCATTCGATTGAAACCATTTACCATACCATCCAGTTCCTCGAGTGAGGATGATATTCTAGATGGCGTGAAATCCTGATTTTCAATTCGAGAAAAATCATTTGAAATCCGCTGAATAGCTATGACAACACGCTTGACTAAATGCATGCCCAAAATCAGAAATAAAATAACAACAACTGTACCCGCTGCTGCCAGTTTAAATAATAGTTCTCTTATTGGCTGTAAAATTGTCTCCTGCTCAATTTCAGTTACAACGGTCCAGCCTAAATTTTCAATTAACAGTGACGAACCAAAAACCTTCTTACCACGTATGCCTGTGTAACTTTGTTTTGTTTGCCACAACTGGTTGTTTATGACTGAATTCACCAGTGGCAACATACTAGCATCATCAGTTACACGTAAATGACTATCTTTAGGACTTACAAGAACTCTGCCATTAGCGTCAACAATATAAGAGATGAATGCATCCCTGTCTGCATTATGCTTAATGGTACTCCACATAATATTGGCATCCATTTCTGCCAATAAAACACCTAATGGTTTTTCTATACTGCCCACCGGTACAGCAATACTAAAAAAAACACCTTCCAAATGATGTTCTGTTGATCCAATATAAACTTTTCCCTGCATGGGGATGGCCAATTTAGCTTTATGTGCAGGAGAGGTAAAATCCCAATGTTTCTTTATATCTATGATATCTGTCTTATCTGTATTATAAAATTCACGTCCTGCAATAAGACCCCCATCAGGTTTTAACAGTAATAAAGCATGAATTGAAGACTCACGACTTAATACCTTTTTGAGTAACTCATTCAGTAACGCCTCATCCTGTTCATGTGACAGTGTATATGCCATGGGGTCACTTTTATTTTCCAGCATGGTGGTCAAACGTAAGACTTCCTGTTGCACACTCCTGTGCACCATCTCCTGAACTACCTGCTCCTGCTGTAGCGATCTCTCAAGCAAAATATCATGGAATACCAGGCCGCCCCAGCCAAGCAAGACGACAAAGGGGATAAGGACAACAAGTAGGATTAAGCCATACCATGCTTCTTTGATTGACAGACTGAATCTCATACCCTCTCCCTGGTTGTGGAAATTAGGCTAGGTTACAGTATAGACTTTAAGTTTAAGTGACATATGTCATACAAATAGTGTGGGATAATTTGTGTAGATGCTTTTTAACCACTTAATGTGCCAATGATTCTCGAAAATGAACGAATCACAGGATCAAGTCTTGCTTTTTGTCTTTCAGCTTTACCCCACCCTGTACAACCTGCCTCAGATTTCGACTTTGGTAGGGGCAATTTGCCATGGACGGCAAATCGAGGTCTGCGAGCGGGATTACAAAATACATCCATGTAT
>JAGLQT010000081.1 GCA_023136715.1 Gammaproteobacteria bacterium
TAAAGCCGCTGCAAGGGCTTTCTTACGATTTTCGTCCATTATTTACTCCCGAGTATTCTGTGTGGTTCAACGTAATCTAGCTTCGGAATTATCACACAGATGTCACGCACGGCCTAGCCCGAGCAGGCATTTATCATGATTTAATTCGATCACGAAAAAACTGTCGATAACAATTATTTTACGTCGATGACTGTATTAAACTAAGCGCCACAATCACTTAGCCTCAATCGACTATAAAAAGCCTACCAACATGCCCAGCCTGCTCTCCATCATCGAATCCAGAATGCACCCAAATTTCGCTTCGCTTTATCAAAAACTGGGTTTTACTGAAAACAAAGTCAGCTCGATTCGCAAAGCCATCAGCCTGTTAAAAAATCAGCAACCTGACTTTATTGTTTGTGAGTTCTTTTTTGGTTATGGCAATAACTACGCCGGAGTGAATATCAGTAATCTGGATGTTTTGCTGTCTACGCTGCAAAAATACTCGCCTGAGAGCAAAGTCATCGTGATTGTTGAAAAGTCGGAACGTCAGTACGTAGACAAGCTCAATGAACTCTTACCGCTGCATGCGGTGTTTATCTATCCAGCGAAAGAAAGAGAAATGGAACAGCTACTGAGTCAGTAGCCATTGTTTCAGCACGTGATATTGAACACCCTCAGGGTAAGTTTTCGATTCCACCAGCGCAAAGTTTTTCACCCGCCAGTTAATTTCTGGTGAATTCTCAGGTGCCCGCGAGGTCTTCGCCTTTCTAAATAGCGTAATGTGTGGCCGATAAGGAATGCGCCGATAACCTTCCACGCACCGCTCAACACAGCTAGCGGTTTGCTGCTCAAGCTCATTCAGTTCAGGTGGGATATGCTTCAGCCCCAGCCAGAACACTCTGGGCCTGGGGAAACAACCTGCCGTATTCACCGCTATCTCAAAAGATTGGCACTGCACCTCATCCAGACACTCTTCCAGCGACTGCAATACTTCCGGCGAAACTAAACCAATAAAATGCAGCGTTATATGGAGGTTATCCGGGATCACCGCTCTGGCCGATTGCAGAACCGGGCGTAATTCTGGATCACGCTTCAATTTCTTCTGGGCATCAAACAGCTGCTGACGAATTACCTCATCCGGCCATAACGCCAGAAAAATTCGTTTATGCTCGGCTGGCTGCATATCAGACACGGTTCACATGCAAATCATGACATCCAATACTGACATCAGCGCGGCTTCAACTGTTTGCAGGCGCACCGCCTCACGGTCACCTTCGAAATGGTATTCATGGGCAAAAGAGGTTTTGTCGCGCTTACCCCAGCACAGCCAGACGGTGCCAACTGGTTTGTCATCGCTACCGCCATCGGGGCCAGCAATACCACTGATACTCACAACGACATCCGCAGCGGTACGCTCAAATACGCCATCGGTCATTTCCAGTACCGTATCACCACTGACTGCGCCAAATTCTTCGATGGTCTTAGCAGATACGCCCAATAAATCGTGTTTAGATTCATTGCTGTAGCAAACTATCGCACCTTCAAACCAGGCCGAGCTGCCCGGTAAATCGGTGATTGTCTTCGCCACCCAGCCACCACTACAGGACTCTGCCGTCGCCAGCTTTGCACCCTGTACTTTCAGGCACTCACCTAGTTGTAGCGCTAGCGCCTGATTTGATTCTTCTGTTGCAGCCATCATTTATCTCAATCACTAAAAAGCACTAACTTTAAAACAGATGGCTATGTCATACTAGAGAAGTCAGACTTATTTATATTAATCACATAAATTAAAACTTCAGGAGCATTACAGAGTGGCGGCAATCATACAAACCATCGAAGGCGTAGTCGCGAACAAATTCGTCATTGAGTCTGCCCTCAAATTTGGAAGATCGGCTGACAATCAGGTTCAAATTGACGATCTTGAAGTAAGCACAAAACATGCGCAAATCATCTGCGAAATAGACACCGAAGGTGCCACCGTTTATTTTTTAGAAGACCTGGGCAGCACCAACGGTTCATTTATTAATGAAGAAAAAATAAAAAAACAACAATTGCACCACAAAGACAATGTACGCATTGGCTGGAACATTTTTACATTCATTGATGAAGATGAAATCAATCATGAGAAAACCCGTGAAGTTAAAAAAAGCTGGATACCCGGTGTTTTCTACTCAAAGGATTAAGTAGATCAGATAAAGACAAACATGGAAAATAAAGCGCTACATATTTTAAATAGCACCTTCGGCTATTCAGAATTTCGACAACATCAGCAATCCATTATTGAGCAAGTCATCAACGGCAACGATGCCGTGGTACTCATGCCAACGGGTGGCGGAAAATCACTGTGTTACCAGATTCCGGCGATGGCGCGGAAAGGCGTTGGTATCATCATCTCGCCACTGATTGCACTGATGCAGGACCAGGTCGCCGCCTTACAGCAACTAGGTGTTAGTGCCGCCTTTTTAAATTCAACGCTCGACGAAGTGACCTCCAGCGAAATAGAACAGCAATTGCTGCGTGGTGAACTGGACATGCTTTATGTCGCCCCCGAGCGATTAATGACAGGCCGCTTTCTTAATCTACTAGAGAACGCACCCATCGCCCTGTTTGCGATTGATGAAGCTCACTGCGTATCACAATGGGGTCACGACTTTAGACCTGAGTACATTCAGCTCTCAGTTTTGCATGAACGTTTTCCGCATATCCCTCGCATTGCATTAACCGCCACTGCCGACGAACCCACGCGCAAGGAAATCATTCAACGTCTTGCATTAGAAAATGCCGAAATGTTTGTCTCCGGCTTTGATCGGCCGAACATCTGTTATCGCATCGCACAAAATCAGGGCAACGCCAAAGACCAGTTGTTACGTTTTATTCTTAATGAGCACGAAAGCGATGCAGGTATTGTGTATTGCCTGTCACGTAAAAAAGTTGAGCAAACAGCTGCCTGGTTGAGCGCAAAAGGTTTAAACGCACTACCCTATCACGCAGGTTTATCTGCGCAGGTGCGACAACAACATCAACATCGTTTTTTAACTGAAGATAGCATCATCATTGTTGCAACTATCGCCTTCGGCATGGGTATCGATAAACCCGATGTTCGTTTTGTTGCTCATTTGAATTTACCCAAAAGCATCGAAGCTTATTATCAGGAAACCGGTCGCGCTGGTCGCGATGGCCTACCTTCGGATGCATGGATGATGTACGGCCTACAGGATGTCATCATGTTGAAACAAATGATGGGCAACTCTGAGGCTGATGAAGCGCACAAACGCGTCGAACATCACAAGTTAGAATCCATGCTTGGCTTTACTGAAATTACCACCTGCCGGCGACAGGCCTTATTAAAATATTTCGACGATCATTTAGAAGAACCCTGCGGTAATTGCGACACCTGCTTAACACCGGTGGAAACCTGGGACGCGACCATAGTCGCACAAAAAGCTTTATCGTGCGTGTATAAAACCAATCAACGCTTTGGTGTCACTTATCTCATCGATGTATTGCTCGGCAAAGACATGGCGCGCATCAAACAGTTCGGTCACGACCAGATTAGCGTTTACGGCATCGGCAAAGAGCAAGATAAAAAACAATGGAGTAGCATCTTCCGCCAACTCATCGCCAGAAATTTACTCTCGGTTGATATCGAAGGTCATGGCAATTTACGTTTGACAGAACAGTGCCGTCCCGTGTTACGCGGTGAAGAAACACTGCATCTACGCAAGGAAACTAAACAGGCAAAATCAAGCCAACGCGGGCGTAAATCATTCAACAATGTTAAAGATGCAGACAAAGCATTATGGGAAGCATTAAGAACCTGTAGAAAAGCACTGGCCGAAGAATCAGACGTACCGCCCTACGTTATTTTCCACGATGCCACCTTGATGGAAATGGTCGAACGACAACCGCAAACACACGACCAGTTCTCGAAAATGAGCGGTGTTGGTGAGAAAAAACTCGAAGCCTATGCCGACCAGTTTTTAGACATCATCAAACATCATATCGACACTGCAGCAAATCCAACATCCAGCAGTGATACCGTAGAAGAAACCCTACAACTACTCCGTGCCGGTATGAAAGCCGATGAAATCGCTGCACATCGCAATTTAACCGCCACCACCATTTATGGGCATTTAGCGAAGGCAATAGAACTGAGTGAAGTAGAATTACAGCAGGTGGTCGATTTAAGCAAGAATGAGATAAAAGTCATACAAAACGCTTTCTTGAACTTTGGCGATGAAGACAAAAAACTAAAACCCATCTACGACGCCTTCGAAGGCGCTTTTGATTACGGCCTGCTGCAATGCGTTAGAGCTTCAATCGATATACCCATGTAACACCCGCCTTTACCCAATCTAGGGTAAAATGGACGAATCAGTAAACACAAGAAACAACGAGACATCCTTAATGAGCAACCCATTTCAAGACCAATTCCTTAAAGCTGGCCTGGTCAACAAGCAACAAGTTCAAAAAGCCCAGCAAGATAAGAACAAAAAGAAAAAACAGCAGCGCAACAACAAGAAGATAAAAATTGTTGATGAAAACAAAATCAAAGCACAAAAAGTCGCTGATGAAAAAGCCAAACGCGATCTTGAACTAAACCAGAAAAAACAGGAGCAGGCGCGTCAAAAAGCCATCTCTGCCGAAATCGACCAGCTCATTAAAACCAATCGTATAGAACGCGACGAAAGCTGTGAAATTATTTATAACTTCGAACACCAGAAAAAAGTCAAACGCATTTACCTCAATGAAGAAATGCGAAAACAGGTGGTACAGGGAAAATTAGGCATTGCCCGCATAACCGGTCAGTATGAACTCATCCCTAAAGCCATTGCAGAAAAAATTCAGCAAAGAAACGAAAAACGCGTTGTTTTATTCAAAGAAGAAAAACAGGAAGTTGATACAAATGATCCGTATGCAGAGCATCAAATACCCGATGATTTGATATGGTGAGTTCACATTAGCTCCGATTTAAACTGACACTTTACTTGCAAAAAATTACCGCGCAGTTAAATTTTTTATTTCACTTTCTACTTTCGCCATCAATAAGGCCGTTAATAAGCAGGAGAAACTTAACTTACATTTGCACTCCATAATTACGGATCATTACCAAGTCGCTTCAGATTTTCGACTTTTTCTAGATTACGTGCAGCACAAACATAGTAACTTGGGCTAATGAAAATAGCCTTTTTGAAATGTTTTTCAGCTACAGGGTACTGTTTGTTTAACATCACAATATAACCAGTATTGTTATAAGCAATCTCATACTTGACCACTTTTACCAGGATATTAATCGCCTCATCAAAATGCGACTGCCAGGCCAGGGAAATAGCCAGGTTGTTACGAATACAGAAGAAGCCCGGTGCATTTACGAAATACTTTCTCCGTAGCGGAATATTGGTGTGGTCTAATAATTTTAGGCACCTAACCCGAATAATTGATCCAACCCCTTGAAAATCTTTTAAACTGTTGTGTATTATGTGTACCATGCATATTGAGGAGTTTTTTTAAATGTTCGCAAAGTACAAAATGTTAGCAACTATTGTTGAACACACCCTCGCACCGATCATCACGCTCTCTGATGAAATATTCGGGCTAAAGTAGCGACTTACGTCCCAACTTAATGAACAACATCAGAGCTACCAAGACCTACTACGGAAAAAAGGAGAATTCTCGATGACCGCGAAAATTGATATCAGCTCTATTGAATCGAGAACAATAGAACAGAACAGCCTGTCGGTCATCGTTCCCGTGCACAATGAGGAAGAGACCCTACCTGTCTTCCATGAAAAACTTAGTGCTGTGCTCGATGAACTGGAATGCCAAACAGAAATCCTCTATATCAATGACGGCAGCACCGATCACTCCTCACTCCTCATCAACACATGGCAGCAAAATGACACGCGGGTAGGTCTACTCGATCTATCACGAAATTTTGGCAAAGAGGCCGCCATGAGCGCCGGCCTCGACCACTGCAAAGGTGATGCAGTGATTATCATTGACTCCGACCTACAGGACCCCCCCGAGTTAATTCCACAGCTTGTTGCCAAATGGCAACAAGGCTTTGAGGTTGTCTATGCAACACGCACAGAACGAGACGGTGAATCCTGGTTGAGAAAATTCACCACTCACCTCTTCTACCGGTTACTGCATAAAACAGCCAGCGTGGACATCCCTAAAGACACGGG
>JAGLQT010000082.1 GCA_023136715.1 Gammaproteobacteria bacterium
GGACATGCTGATTTTGGTGGTGAAGTAGAACGTGTGCTTTCTATGGTGGATTCGGTTCTGTTGCTGGTTGATGCGGTTGATGGTCCGATGCCACAGACTCGTTTTGTTACTCAGAAAGCCTTTGCTATGGGTTTCAAGCCAATCGTGGTAATCAATAAGATTGATCGTGAAGGCGCTGACCCTCATCGTGCGCTGGATTTGACCTTCGACCTGTTTGATAAGCTGGGAGCAACGGATGAGCAGCTAGATTTCCCCGTAGTTTATGCATCAGCGATTAATGGTTTTGCTGGCGAAGATGCAGAGATTACCAGTGGAGATATGACGCCATTGTTCGAGGCGATTATCGAGCATGTGCCAGCGCCAGATGTTGATATCGATGCACCTTTTCAGTTGCAAATTTCAACGCTGGATTACAATAGCTACACTGGTATCGTTGGTATTGGCCGTATTCGTCGCGGCAAGGTCACCACCAATATGTCTGTGAAAATTATTGGTGGTGACGGTAAAGAACGTAACGGTCGTATCGGTCAGGTACTGGGTTTCCATGGTCTGGAACGTGTTGAGGCGGCTGAAGCGTCAGCAGGTGATATCGTTGCGATAACCGGTATTGACCCGCTTTCAATTTCAGACACCATCTGTGATCCAAATGAGGTTGAAGCGTTGCCACCGATGACCGTGGATGAGCCAACCATCAGCATGATGTTCCAGCCGAACTCATCACCGTTTTCTGGTCAGGAAGGCAAGTTCGTCACTAGCCGAAATATCTGGGATCGTTTGCAGCAGGAATTGAAGCATAACGTTGCGTTGCGCGTAGAGCAGGTTGAAGGTGACAAGTACAAAGTGTCCGGTCGTGGTGAATTACATTTATCGGTATTGATCGAAACCATGCGTCGTGAAAATTTCGAGCTGGCTGTGGGTCGTCCTGAAGTGATTGTTCGTGAAGTCGATGGCGTTAAACAGGAGCCTTATGAAGAGCTGACTGCCGATGTTGAAGTTGAGCATCAGGGCGCTGTGATGGAAGCACTGGGTATACGTAAGGCAGATCTGAAAGACATGGTTCAGGATGGTAAAGGTCGCGTTAGATTAGATTTCATTATTCCTGCACGTGGTTTGATTGGTTTTAGAACAGAATACCTTTCAATGACCCGTGGTACTGGTTTGTTGTACAGCGTGTTCGATCACTATGGCCCTGCAGTGACCGATAATATCGGTCAGCGTCCTAACGGCGTGCTGATTTCTAATGCA
The DNA here is from genome assembly GCA_023136715.1 of Gammaproteobacteria bacterium. Classification (GTDB taxonomy): domain Bacteria; phylum Pseudomonadota; class Gammaproteobacteria; order SZUA-229; family SZUA-229; genus LH-M37. The sequence goes on from JAGLQT010000082.1 coordinate 1,246, forward strand.
CGAGGCAAGGCGGTGGCTTATTCGCTGTGTCCATTGCAGGAGCGCGGTAAGTTGTTAGTCGGTAATAATGATGAGATTTATGAAGGTCAGATTGTCGGTATTCACTCACGTGATAATGATCTGGTGGTTAACCCGATTAAACCCAAGCCATTAACTAACGTACGTGCATCGGGTACTGATGAGGCCTTAACTCTGTCACCACACATTAAGTACACACTGGAACAGGCGCTTGAGTTTATCGATGATGATGAGCTGGTTGAAGTAACGCCGTCGAGCATTCGTATTCGTAAAAAGCTGCTGACAGAGAACGAGCGTAAAAGAGCTTCAAGAGGCTAAGTTTTTAAAAAAATAGTGAGTGTTGACAAGGTGTTATAGCGTTGACCTATTAGGCTGAGTGTGTATAATGGCACTCAGCCTGAAAGCTATAGGCAGTATTTATGTTTAGTAATAAGATGTCCCTTGAAGTAATACCTCTTTCTGATATTCATAAGTCATACCATTTCAGAGCACAAACCAGCCTTAACAGGGCTTTAATAATTTTTCAAAGGATATAAATATGTCTACTACTACAGGAACAGTTAAGTTCTTCAACGATTCAAAAGGTTTTGGTTTTATCGAACAGGAAAGCGGCCCAGACGTTTTTGTTCACTTCAGTGCTATCCAGTCTGAAGGTTTCAAAACTCTGACTGAAGGTCAAAAAGTTGAATTCACTGTTACACAGGGTCAGAAAGGCCCTCAAGCAGAGAATGTTGTTGGAATTTAATTAATCCATACAACTTGATCAAGTAACAATGCCCGGTTAATGACCGGGCATTGTTCGTTCTGAAACATAGTTTTATAGCTGTTTAAGCAATTCAAGATCCTTCTGGACTAATTCAGCAGAATTATTGAACATGGCGGTTTCTTCGTCATTCATCTCCAGGGTGATAATTTTTTCCACACCGTCCTTGCCGAGTACAGCTGGCACACCAATGGCCATATTTTCATGGCCGTATTCACCCTCTAATATACATACCGTAGGCAGGATGCGTTTTCTATCGTAAACAATGGCATCTACCATTTCAGCTACCGAGGCTGCAGGTGCATCATAAGCGCTGCTATTTTGTCTGAGTGCCAGTATTTCAGCGCCACCGTTGCGGGTGCGTTCAATGATTTCGGCTAACTTTTTTTCATCGATGAATTGTGAAACTGGAATACCAGCGATAGTGGTGTAGCGCAGCATCGGTACCATGGTATCACCGTGACCACCGAGCACCATGGCATCAATGTCGAGGCTGGAATAACCGGTTTCCATGGCAATAAAACTGGCCATGCGACTGGAATCGAGCACACCAGCCTGACCAAAAATTCGGCTGCGTGGCCAGCCAGTTTTTAGAAAAGCATTATAGGTAATCACGTCTACCGGGTTGCTGACAAAAAGCAGCATACTATTGGGTGCATATTTCATCACGCCTTCAAGAATACCATTGCTAATTTCGACGTTACTGGCTAACAGGTCAGAGCGCGACATACCGGGTTTGCGTGGCAGGCCGGCGGTGATGATGATTAGCTCGGAATCCTGTAGCAGCGCATAATCTCTGCCACCGTAAAGACGGGTATCATATTGAATCAGGGGTGAGACTTCCTGGATATCCAGTGCGGCACCTTCGGCTGCACCCTGATTTATGTCTAATAGAGCAATTTCATGGCATAAATCTTTATAGGCAATAAATTGTGCGGTGGCTTCGCCCACTCTTCCCGCGCCTACGATGCTTATTTTGTTCACCTGAAACTCCTTTATTTGATTGTTAGAAATATTTGTTTTTGACTTGTTCCTATTGTGACTCAGACGTGCATAAAAAAACCACCCCGATTCGGGGTGGTTTTGCAGGTAAAACTATTGGGTGGTTGTTATTAGCCAGCTTCAGACAGATTTTTCTGAGCGGGTAATTTACGCGCCACGCCACTGGCTACTGCGGCTTTGGCAACAGCTTGTGGAATAGTATCTATCAGGCGGGGGTCAAAAGGTTTGGGAATAATGTAATCCTTACCAAAGACCATGGCATCCTGGTTATAGGCTTCCAGTACTTCTGCGGGTACTGGCTCACGTGCCAGCTCAGCCAGTGCATGAACGGCGGCGAGCTGCATTTCCTGATTGATACTGCTGGCGCAGGCATCGAGTGCGCCACGGAATATGTAGGGAAAGCCGAGTACATTGTTAACCTGATTTGGGTAGTCACTACGACCTGTTGCCATGATCAAATCATCACGGGTCATGTGTGCCAGCTCGGGCAAAATTTCAGGATCAGGGTTAGACAGTGCAAACACAATTGGATTTACGGCCATGCTGGCCAATACATCAGAGCTTAATAGGTCAGGGCCAGAAACACCGATAAAAACATCCGCACCGTTCATGGCATCGGCTAGTGTGCGTAGCTCAGTTTCAACGGCAAATTGCTGCTTGTATTTGTTGAGATCATCGCGTCCGGTGTGGATGATGCCCTTGCGGTCAATCATGTACAGATTTTCCTGTTTTGCACCCAGGGCCTGAAGCAGCTTCATAGAAGCGATACCAGCGGCACCCGCACCAAGGCAGACTATGCGAGCATCTTCGATTTTCTTATGTTGCAATTCCAGTGCATTGATCATGGACGCAGCGATGATGATAGCGGTACCGTGCTGATCATCATGAAAGACGGGAATGTCCAGTTGTTCGATCAGTGCTTCTTCAATTTCAAAACAGGCGGGTGCTGCAATATCTTCCAGATTAATCCCACCAAACGTGGGTGCGATATTGCGCACGGTTTTGATGAAGTCTTCTGATGAATCGGCCTGAACTTCAATATCGAAGACATCAATATCGGCGAATGCCTTAAATAACACGCCTTTGCCTTCCATCACAGGTTTGCTGGCAGCTGGACCAATGTTGCCGAGACCTAAAACTGCAGTACCATCACTGATAACGGCGACCAGATTGCCCTTGGAAGTGTATTTATAGACTTCAGACTCATCGCGAGCGATGGCGCGACAGGGGTCGGCAACGCCGGGTGTATAGGCGAGTGAAAGGTCATGCTGTGTTTCGCAGGGTTTGGTGATGGCGGTGCCAATTTTTCCTGGTTTAGGCTGTGAGTGGTAATCCAGGGCTTGTTGTTTGTATCGATTAGGCATAGGTCTTCAGTGTGTTGTGTTTGATCAGCATGGCGTAGAAAGATAGGAATTTTAACATTTCAGTACTTTTTTTTCTTCCTCAATGGCGGAGGGGTGTTTTATTTGCATATAAAAACGTTCACCTTGTTTCGGGTTCTTTTTAGTTTGCAGCCAGCCTTTAATGATGACAGCCTGTCCGATGAGTGATTGAAGTTGTTGCTGATCAAAAAGGGCAAGGTGTTGAGTGGCTATTCTGAGACTGAGGCCATGCTTGAGTGTCAGCCATAGCCCTTTGCGATATGACTGAATACTTTGAAGCTGGGCTTTTAATACATGAAAACCACTGGTGGAATCATTGAGTTCAGCGAGATTCAGTATTTCATGCGACCAGAGGCCCTTTTTCTTACAGAAAGCGTGTTTTTCGATTTTCCGATAGCAGTCGGAGAAACGGTTATTCGGAGGAATAGTGATGGCAGCGACCAGTCCAGATGAAAGCAGCCGGGCTTGTAAGTTAGTGCCATCGGGCAGGAAAAGATGGGATAACAAACGTTGATAGTGATCTTTGGTTTCCTTGCCATGGATCAGCTGTATGCGGTTATTATGCTTTGCGAGCAGGCTATGTAAGTAGTCACGAGCCTCTAATGCGTAGGCCTCAGCGGGCTGTCCATCGCGGGCTACTTCTGGCGCATTGATGCCGATAAGGCGTATTATACGGCCATCGACCAGTTTGACGGTATCGCCATCGTGCACATATTTGACTGTGGCTGATTCGTCGTAATATTGGTCTGGGCAGTTGTCAGCAGTTGCCAGAGAGGGCGCGCAAAACAGGTACAGCAAAAAAAAGCGCCAGATGGCGCTTTTCTTCGTGTTCAACACAATCAGTGAAAGACTATTTCTTGCCACCGAAACGCTTGTTGAATTTCTCGATCTGACCTGCGGAATCAAGAACTTTCTGTTTGCCTGTGTAAAAAGGGTGACATTCAGAGCAGACGTCAATCAGCATCTTGTCTTTACCGTAAGTAGAACCGGTCGTAAAAGTGTTTCCGCAGCTACATGTTACGTCAACGGCTTGGTAGGCTGGGTGTGTATCAGGTCTCATCTAAGCTTCCTCTTGGAATGCCATCTGTAAAAGGCGTTGAATTGTACTCGTATCAGCCATGACAGGCAAGTAGATAGCTGAAATTTACTATGAAATTAATGTAATTTTACGACATAATGCAATGACAGGGCTACGAATGCTGTAAATGGATAAAAAAGGATTAAAGAATGAAATCGACCATTATTTCTATGTTCATCGTGTTAATTTTGATGATTGCCGTACCTATGTTCCTACTGAGTGATGCTGATTTTGCACAAAAATTTGGTTTTGGAGGTGGTAGTGGCGATGCCAATGCACCGAAAAATATAAAAAAGGTGGTAACGGATGAAAGGGTCGAGGTCTATAAATGGGTGGATGAGTATGGTGTGATGCAGTTCAGTAATAAGCCTCCGCTGGATGACAGGGACTCTGAGAAGATAGTGCTGACACCAGATATCAATGTGATTGATGCGATTGAAATTCCTGAAGAAGTGCAGGAGGAAGCAGCCAAGCCAGGGGTGTTTAGTTTGGGTAGCCCTTATTCACCGGATGGTATGAAGAAAATGGTTGATGATTCAAAGGAGGTAAAAGAGCAGCTCAATCAGCGTCAGGCGGAGCAGGAAAAAGTTTTGCAGGATCTATTTAAGCGTTAGATAAATTTCTCCAGAATATCATTCAGGAAGCGGTAACCTTTATCGCTACAGCGAATACCCCAGTCATCCATTAGCAACAATTCAGCGTCAATAGTCAGGCATGCCTCAATGACTGCCTTTCTATCAAGTCCCGTATTTAGTTCAAACACTTCATAGCTAAAGCCATTTTTTAGCCGCAGTGCGTTAAGTAAAAACTCAAAGATTAATTCATCTACTTTGATTTCCGATTGACCAGATAGCGGACTGCTTGCTGCGTGAGTCATATAGTCTTCGGGTTGCCTGCGCTTCCATCGGCGCAATATTTTTCCGCTAGAAGTGTCGGTGATTTTCCCGTGTGCACCTGCGCCAATACCAATGTAGTCGCCAAAGTTCCAGTAATTTAAATTATGAATGCATTGCTTGTCGGGCAGTGAGAAAGCAGAGACCTCATATTGCTTAAAACCATTATTGTTCAAAGCATCATGACATTGGTTTTGCATGTCCCAGAGTGTTTCCATATCGGGGGTAACAGGTGGGTGCTTGTGAAAAAAAGTGTTGGCTTCAATGGTCAGCTGGTAATGGGAGATATGTTGGACATTTTGATTGCAGGCTATTTTAATATCATTGATTGCCTGTTTAATGTTTTGCTCAGGCAGGCCAAACATGAGATCAAGATTTATATTATCAAAACCGGCTTCTTGCGCTGTATTGATGGCAGACATTGCTTGCTGTGCATCGTGAACACGGCCGATATTTTTTAAATGCTGATCGTTGAAACTTTGAATGCCAATGGATAAACGATTAATGCCTGCGGCATGAAATTCAGAAAAGTTTTTTTGCTCAAAAGTTCCAGGATTGGCTTCCATGGTTACTTCGATGTTGTCATCGAAAGTCATACGTTGTTGTGCGCCTTCAATAATGCGGTTTATAGTATCAGGTGAAAAGATACTGGGTGTACCTCCACCGAAAAAAATACTTTTTATCGGGCGGGCGTTTACCGTTTCCAGTTCTGTATCAAGATCAGCCATGAGTGCAGCAAGATATTTTTTTTCATCAATACTGTTGCTGATGTGTGAATTGAAATCACAGTAGGGGCATTTTTTTACGCACCAGGGAATGTGTACGTACAAACTTAGGGGTGGTAGTAGCTGGTTATTCATCACTTATGAATGATGACACTTACGATTCTGTCTGTAAGCGTTTGTCTAGCCAGTAGAGTAGCAATAAACCGGGAAGTGCAATTAAGGTGCAGAAAATGAAGAAACTGAACCAGCCCATACTCTCAGCCATAAAACCGGTGGGTGCAGCAGCAAACACACGAGGCATGCCCATGAAACTGGTGAGCAGTGCATATTGTGTTGCGGTAAATCGCTTGTCTGTCAGGCTGGCCATGAATGCAATGAAGGCGGCAGTGCCAAGACCTGCGCTCAGGTTTTCAAAAGTAATGACAAAACCAAGCGCGACGGGATTGTAGCCAATGACTGCCAGTGCTGCAAAGCCTGCTGTGGATAGTGCCTGTAGCAGGCCAAACCATATCAGGCCAAAGAATATACCAAAGCGCATGATCATCAGGCCGCCGAGAAAGGTGCCGCCTATGGTAGCCCAGAAGCCAAATAATTTTACGATTGAGCCAATTTCGGTTTTGCTGAAACCCAGTTCAAGGTAAAAGGGAATGGTCATCTGGCTGGCCATTGTATCGCCAACCTTATAAAGAAAAATAAAGAGGAGAATCAGAATAGCGTGTTTACGGGTGAAGTATTCTTTGAATGGATTGATCACTGCTTCCCGTAAAGTGCTCGGGTGGCCATGATTCATTTCAGGTTCTTTAGCCAGTAATGTTGCGATAATGCTGCCTGCCATAACAGTAGCCATGACCAGATAGACGCTCTGGTAAGACATGTAATCAGCCATGATCAGGCCACCGCCAGTGGCCAGTAGAATACCAATACGATAACCACTGACGTATAAAGCAGCGCCCATGCCCTGTTCGTCATCGCTTAATGACTCTCTTCGGTAGGCATCAATAACAATGTCCTGACTGGCAGAAAAAAAACTAAGCAGCAGTGCGGCGACAGCTGTCATCATTAATAATTGTGATGGATCAGAGAAAGCGAGCAGGCCAATGGCGGCTGTGAGAAAAAGTTGCCATATCAGCAACCAGCCTCGTCGTCGCCCTAGTAATGATGGAATATAACGATCCATCAGCGGTGCCCATAGGAATTTTAAAGTGTAGGGCAGGCCAACTAATGCAAACAAACCTATTGTGCCAAGATCAACACCAGATTCTTTCATCCATGCCTGCAGAACAGTGGATGTTAAAAACAGGGGTAGGCCACCAGCAAAGCCCATAACCAGAGCGGTTAACATTCGTGCAGTGAATATTGCAAAGAAGACCTGCTGCCAGGATTTTTTATGTTGCTCCAGTTTAGGCTGCGTATGTTCCAAGAGTTAGCTCAAGTCAAAATCGTAATCAATGATTAGCGGTGAATGATCCGAGAAGCGTTCATCTTTATAAATGCTCGCGTCTTTTACCAGCGGAGCCAGTTTGGGTGTGATGATCTGATAATCAATGCGCCACCCAGTATTGTTAGCCCAGGCCTGACCGCGGTTCGACCACCAGGTGTACTGGTGTTCTTCCTGATTGACGACGCGGAAGGCATCGACGTAGCCGACTTCATCAAGCAGCGTATCCAGCCAGGCGCGTTCTTCGGGCAGGAAGCCGGAGTTTTTCTGGTTGCCGCGCCAGTTTTTGATGTCGATTTTTTTGTGCGCGATATTCCAGTCGCCACAAACAATAAATTCGCGACGCTTGCGACGTAGACTTTGCAAATAAGTCATAAAACGCCCCATGAAATCGAATTTCACCGCCTGCCTTTCTTCGCTGGCGGAGCCAGAGTGCATGTACAGGGAGATGATGCTCAGTTTTTCAAACTGGAATTCCAGATAGCGGCCTTCAACATCAATATCGTGCCAGCCGATACCTTCAATAATCTTTTTGGGTTTAACCTTGCTGTAGATGGCGACACCGCTGTAGCCTTTTTTCTCAGCATCGTGGTAGTGGCAGAAATAGCCGTTCGGTTTGAACTGCTCATGGGTGAGCTGGTGTTCCTGCGCTTTAGTTTCCTGAATACAGATTACGTCGGCATCAACTTTTTTCAGCCATTCAAAAAAGCCTTTTTTGGCCGCAGCGCGGATGCCATTGGTGTTTGCAGATATGATTCTCATAATGGGGCGTATGATACCAGCTTGTACCGCTTTGAGGCTGCAAATCCTTTATACTTACACCTCGTTTTAACCATCTATATAAAATAGTCATGCAAGCCTATAAAAAACAGTTTATTCAACTCGCCATTAAATATCAGGTATTACGCTTCGGTGAATTTACCCTCAAATCAGGTCGTGTCAGCCCCTATTTTTTCAATGCGGGTTTATTCAACACGGGAGCAGCTCTAGCTGAATTAGGCAAAAGCTACGCCGCCGCACTGGTTGATAAAAACCTGGATTACGATGTGCTGTTTGGTCCCGCTTATAAAGGTATCCCGCTGGTTTCAACGTTGGCGGTTGCACTCTCTGTTGACCATGGTATCGACAAGCCCTACGCCTTTAACCGTAAAGAAGCCAAAGATCATGGTGAAGGTGGCAGCATCGTCGGTGCTGCTCTGGAAGGCAAAGTGCTGATTGTCGATGATGTGATCACCGCTGGCACCGCGATTCGTGAAGCGGTCGATATTATCAGAGCAGAAGGGGGGAAAGCTTCATCGGTACTGATCGCGCTGGATCGGCAGGAAAAAGGTAAAGCCGAAAAATCGGCTATACAGGAAGTGCAGGATGATTATGGGATTCCAGTGAGCAGCATTATTACTATGACGGACTTGATTGATTACCTGGAAACCGACGAGCAGTTTAAAGATTATCTGCCTGCGATGAAGGCTTATCGGGATGAGTATGGGGTTTAAGAAAGACTTTTACCCCATTACCAGTTTCAAACCTACCAGTAAGGTCACCACTTCAAAGCTTCGTTTAATCAGTGTATTGCCCTTAACAATAGCGAGATGCGCGCCCAGATAGCCGCCGATCACCGAACCCAGTAATAAAGCGGGTATCCATAACCAGTGAATCTCACCCAGTATGCCCAGCGTGATGGCACCTGCACCATTCCAGAAAAGCCCGACCAGTATCAGCGTATAGGCAACGGCGCGTTTGTAGTCCAGGCCGAACCACTGCACCAGCCACAGTGTGACGAATAAACCGGTGCCTGAAGTGAGTGAACCATTGAGTATGCCGATGATGAAAAGTGTGATGCCGCCGAGCAGGTATCCATTTCTATTTCGATGTGTAGGTTGGTAATTTTGCCCAAGTCGGGGTGAGAAAAATGAATAGATGCTTAGGCCGAGGGTTAGTATGCCGAGCGCAATTTCGGCCATCCGGTCGGGAACTTGAAGGATGAAGCTGGCACCAAGAATGACCCCAGGTAGGCCGCTTGCGACAATAAATAAGGAAAATTGGCGTTCAAGGTGGCTTTCTTTCAGATGTCTTATGGTGGCACCAACGCCCAGTGCAACCGTGGCAACCTTGTGGGTGGCTACAGCAACGCCAAAGGGAAGCCCCAGGAAAATCAGTACGGGTAATTGAATAAGACCAGCGCCGCCACCGGACAGAGCTGAGAAGATATTGGCTAATAGGGAGATGATAAAAATGAGTATTTGGTCAAACATGACTATCTATTTCTGCAAAGATTTAGCTAAACATTGCGCCAGAGTAGAATAAATGTCTATACTCTAAAGATTGTTATTAAGGGGTTTTTTAATGAAACACAAATTGTTGCCGTTATTTGCTTTACTTTTTATCTGTTCATCGCCTGTGCATGCAAAAATGTACAAATGGGTGGATGAAGAGGGTAATACTCATTTTGGCGATAGAATCCCTGATCGGTTCTTAACTAAAGAGCATAAAGAGTTAAATGAGCAGGGCGCAGTAGTAGAAGCGCATGAAGAGGTTAAGGTCGAAACCAAAGAGGAGAGGAAGGAAAAAATACGACTTGAGCTAATTGAAAAGGAAAAGCAAAAAAAAGCTAAGGAGCAAGCTAAGCAAGATAGAGTATTGCTGGACACTTATACTACAGAGCGAGATTTGGATGCTGCACTTAAGGCACGTCTGGATGCGGTGGGCTCACAATTGCAGCTTTCAGAGAGTATTATTGCCGATACAAAACGTAAACTGGATTTGACAGAAAAGCAGATTACGCGACTTAAAGCAGGTGGCAAAGAAGTGCCGAAAAATATTCTGGATAAAATGCGGAGCGAAGAAAAGCAGCTAAAAATACATCAAGAAGTTGCCGCAGGTCACCAAAAAAGAAAGCAGGAGATCAGTGATCAGTTTGATTCTTATATCAAACGTTTTCGTGAGCTTAAAGCCGAACAGCAGATTGTTAGAGAAAAACGTGAAGCTCGACGTCGCGAGGCTTTAGGTCTGGATTAAGTTGTTAAAGCTAACTCGCCCATATTGAGCTAGCTTTTTATCAGTGTTCCAACACCTTCGTCAGTGAGCAGTTCGAGTAGTACGGCATGTTCAACACGGCCATCGATAATATGAGAGGTTTTTACGCCAGAGTTGACAGCATCTAGCGCGCAGTCAACTTTTGGTAGCATGCCGCCATGAATGGTACCATCCGCTTTTAATTTATCGACATCATCGACCTTGAGCCCGGTCAGAATATTACCCTGCTTATCCAGAATGCCTGCGGTATTGGTCAGTAATAATAACTTTTCGGCACCCAGTACACTGGCCATTTTTC
>JAGLQT010000083.1 GCA_023136715.1 Gammaproteobacteria bacterium
GCGGTTTATGCCTATCTCTGGTTCATGATGACGCCAGTGCAGGAAGTACTGGGCATGCAATATAGTTTGTTCGGAGCCAATGCGGCACTGGATCGAATTAATCGTTTAATGGCGCTTGAAAGCGAGCCGAATTATGTGCATACCGCTAACCCTTTCGCTGGTAAACATACGGTTAGTTTGCGTATTGAAAATATTTGCTTTTCCTACAATGAAGAACTAAAAGTACTGGATAACGTCAGCCTGGAGATTGCCGCGGGTGAGAAAGTGGCTTTGGTGGGTGCCAGTGGTGGAGGTAAATCAACACTGGTGCAAATTATCCTGGGGCTCTATCCCGCTGACTCCGGCAACCTCTATTTTGATGGAGTCAGCCTGCGGGAAATTGGCCTGGATGTGGTTCGGGAAAATGTGGCGACGGTGTTACAGAGTCCCGCTATGTTTAATGATACGGTGCGTGAAAATTTATGTTTGGGTCGCAGTCATAATGAAGAGGCGATCTGGCACGCTCTTCAAATAGCCCAATTGCGTGACGTGGTTGAAAAAATGCCGCTAGGTTTAGATACGGTTATTGGTCGTAGCGGTGTTCGTCTGTCAGGTGGTCAGCGTCAGCGTCTGGCTATTGCAAGAATGATTCTGGCTGATCCCAAAGTGGTGATACTGGATGAAGCGACGTCTTCGTTGGATACTGAGACTGAAGCGTGTTTGCATGAAGCTATGCATGATTTTTTGCAACACCGTACCACCTTGATTATTGCTCATCGATTGAGTGCGGTGAGGCAGGCTGATCGTGCGCTGGTGTTTGATGCAGGTAAAATTATTGATGAAGGCAGTCATGAAGAATTGATCGACCGCGACGGCCTGTATCGCGATCTTTATCATGGTCACTAGAGTGGGAATTAACTGAAAGGAGAAAATTATGAATCGTTATTTTTTGGTTTTGAAGCAGTGTTTAATTGCAATGCTATTTTCCGTATTTTTTGTGCCCGCTCACGCCGCTCCTTTTGCAAAGGGTGATGTGGGTGTATCGCTGCTGGTAGGTTCTGGGCAGGCTTTTAATGATAATTACACCATCGTCGGTGCTGGCATTGGTTATTTTGTGCTGGATGGATTGAAGCTGGGCATTAATGCCGAAACCTGGTTGGGCGGTGATGTCTCAATCAATAAGGTGAGTCCTCAGGTTCAATATGTGTTTGCACGTGAAGAAAAACTGAAACCTTATATTGGCGCATTTTACAGAAAAACCTCAATTGATGGTTTTGATGATCTGGATGCGGCGGGTGGAAGAGCGGGTGTGTATATATCGCAGCGAGGCGGCTATTACCTGAGTATTGGTGTGGTACATGAAAGTTACCTTAGTTGTGATGAGGTGATTTATGTTTCTTGCTCTGATACCTATCCGGAGATTACTTTTACTATTAGTTTGTAAGCGAAAAGAATATTGTTGTTTGCTAATATACGAGGCCTGCGATAAAATTAAATAAATTCAAAATAAAGCCTGCACTTCTGTCGTCGGGCTTTATTTGTAAATAGACCGGAGAAACCTGTGGCTACTGTTGAACTAGATAAAGAAAATTTTGAAGCAACCATTACTGATAACGGTATTGTAATCGTTGATTTCTGGGCACCGTGGTGTGGTCCCTGTAAATCTTTTGCGCCGATTTATGAAACTGTTTCAGAAAAACACGACGATGTTGTGTTCGC
>JAGLQT010000084.1 GCA_023136715.1 Gammaproteobacteria bacterium
GTTGCATCAGGATGTCAAAATCAATGTTGAATTGCAGCACTACGTCGATAGGGCGGCCGAGTTTATTGAGCAGAAGATCCAGTTCTTCGGCCTGTATGGTGTTGCGTGGGAAGCCGTCGAGAATGAAGCCATTTTCTGCATCGGGTCGGGTGATACGTTCGCGAATCATGCCGATGACGAGATCATTGGGTACTAGCTGGCCAGCATCCATGACTGCTTTAGCCTGGCGACCCAGTGGGGTTTGCGCAGCAACGGCGGCACGTAATAAATCACCCGTAGATACCTGCGGGATGTTGTATTTTTCTATCAGGTACTTGGCTTGTGTACCTTTGCCCGACCCTGGTGGGCCGATTAATACTATGCGCATGCGGTGCTCCCTTATGTTTGTCGGCTATGCGATTGAATGAGATTGTATAGATTGCGCAGTGATTGTCGAGCCTCTGACCGTGCAAACCCTATATAATTAGCGCAATTTTTGCATATAAATGGGAAAAGTGGGTGTTTGGTCTTTTTTTAATGTGTTTTGCTGGTGATATGATGCTCAGAGGGCGGGGTTAAGAACGTGGCTTATCGCGCACCTGTGGGTGATTATTCGTCTGACTCTCGTTTGTTTAAACGTCGCGCGAATGTGGCCGCGTTGATCTGTGTTTTGATGATTGCTGGTCTGTTTGTGCGCCTGGCCAAGCTACAAATTGTTGAATATGCCCATTTTTCTAATTTATCTGAGAATAATCGCGTTCGCCTGATGGCTTTACCGCCAAACCGTGGCCTGATCTACGACCGCAATGGTGTGATACTGGCTGAAAATCGTCCAACCTTCCATCTAGAATTGATCCCTGAGCAGGTTGATGATCTGGAAGCGACGCTGAAAGGTTTGAGTGAAATAGTTAGTTTAAGCGCACGCGATGTTAGTGAGTTTCGCAATGCTATGCGCGCGCACCGATCCTTTGAAAGCATTTCGTTGCGCACCCGACTTGACGATGTTGAGGTGGCGCGTCTGGCGGTGAATCGGCATCGCTTCCCGGGTATGGATATTTCTGCGCGTTTGACCCGGCACTATCCGCAGGGTGAATCTGCCGTGCATGCGGTGGGTTATGTCGGGCGGATCAATGAAAAAGAGCTGGAGACTATTGATCAGGGTAATTATCGTGGTACCTCACATATAGGTAAAACGGGCCTGGAAAAGTTTTATGAAGATGAATTACATGGCACGGTAGGGCATCAAAATGTTGAAGTGAATGCGGAAGGACGTGTTTTGAAGGTGGTGAATAAGGTGCCACCGATACCCGGTAATGATCTGTTCCTAAGTTTGGATATTGAATTGCAGAAGGTGGCTGAAGCCGCACTGGCTGATCGTCATGGTTCGGTGGTGGCGATAGAGCCACAAACCGGAGAGGTGCTGGCCTTTGCCAGTACGCCAATGTATGACCCTAATTTATTCGTGCATGGCATTAGTTATGCAAAATATAAAGAATTACAGACAGCGGAAGGTAAACCTTTATTTAATCGCCCCCTGTTTGGCCAATACCCGCCGGGTTCCACACTCAAGCCTTTTGTCGGTTTGGCGGGTTTGGAAGCGGGAACGGTTAGTGGAGATGAGGAGGTTAATTGCAAAGGTCATTATTTGTTACCAGGTGATGAAACCAGGCGAAAATACCGTGACTGGAAAAAAGAAGGTCATGGGCATACCGATATGGACGATGCGATTGAGCAGTCCTGCGATGTGTATTTTTATGAACTGGCTTATCGCATGGGTATAGATCGTATCCACGATTTTTTAGCCAAGTTCAACTTTGGTCAAAAAACGGGTATTGATTTGTATGGTGAGCGCCGTGGTTTACTGCCTTCAAGGGCGTGGAAGAAAAAAGCGCATAAAACTATATGGTATCCCGGTGAAACTCTGATTGCTGGAATTGGTCAGGGTTATATGTTGACGACACCGCTGCAGCTAGCCGCGGCAACCGCAACCCTGGTCAATAAGGGCGTAAAAATACAGCCCCATTTTTTAAAGAGTATTCGATTGACTGAAACTGCAGCAACAGAAATTTTTGAGCCAGAAGAAAGTCGGTTCAGCTTGCGCTACCCGCGTCATTGGGATGATATGTTTCGTGCTATGAAAAAAGTGGTGCATGGCACCTGGGGTACGGCACGTGCGACGGGCTGGGGCATGAAATATAAAATGGCGGGCAAGACGGGTACGGCGCAGGTATTTGGTATCGCCCAGGATGAAGAATATGACGAAGAAACGGTTGCGCGGAAATTGCGTGATCATGGTTTATTCATTTCTTTTGCACCCTATGAGGCACCCAATATTGCAGTGGCCGTGGTGGTGGATAATGGTGAGCACGGTAGCTGGATGGCGCCGATTGCGCGTAAGGTGATTGATTATCATCTATTGGGAATCAACAAAAAGATAAGTATAGGCGGACAAGCTGATGATGAATAAGACGCAGGTTTTTGAAGTCAGCTATAACAGTCGCCTGGCGCGTGCTTTGCGGGTCATTAATATCGACCCGATTTTGTTTCTTGGAATTTTTTTGCTGACCGCAGCGGGTCTGGGGATTTTATATAGTGCGGGTGATGGTTCGATTGCGCTAGTACGGGCGCAGCTGGTTCGTTTGGGTTTGGCTTTTTTTGTGATGGTCGTTGTAGCGCAGATTCCACAACGTCAACTGTATTTGTGGGCGCCCTGGTTTTTTGCTTTGGGTATTATCCTGTTGATATTGGTACTGACTTCAGGTGATGTTGGTAAGGGGGCGCAACGCTGGCTGGATTTGTACGTGATTAAATTTCAGCCTTCCGAAATGATGAAGTTGATTACGCCGATGATGCTGGCCTGGTATTTATCCGAAAGGCCGTTGCCACCTACCGCCAAATCATTGCTGATTTCAGCGGTTTTAGTGATTGTGCCTACGGTGCTGATCGCCTCACAGCCGGATTTGGGTACCTCTATTCTGGTCGCTGCTGCCGGTTTTTTTGTGGTCTTTCTCGCGGGCTTGCGCTGGCGGGTATTGCTGGGTGTGGCATTGGCAGGACTGGCATTTATTCCGGTATTGTGGCAACTAATGCACGATTATCAAAAACAGCGAGTTTTAACCTTGTTGGATCCTGAAAGTGATCCGCTGGGTAGTGGCTATCATATTATTCAGTCAAAAATTGCCATTGGCTCGGGTGGTATATATGGCAAGGGATGGTTAAACGGCACCCAGTCACAGCTGGATTTTTTACCCGAACGTCATACCGATTTTATCTTTGCCGTGTTTGCCGAGGAATTTGGTATGATGGGGGCTATTGTTTTACTGTCTTTATACGTATTTATTATTCTTCGGAGTTTGTATATTGCGAGTAGGGCGCAAGATAGTTTTGGACGATTATTGGCGGGCAGTTTGGGCCTGACATTTTTTGTCTATTTATTTGTAAATGTAGGCATGGTCTCGGGCATATTACCTGTCGTCGGTGTGCCCTTGCCGCTGGTGAGTTATGGCGGCACCTCGATGGTGACCTTGATGGCAGGTTTTGGCATGTTGATGTCAATAAACTCGAATCGCCGATTGTTGTCCCGATGAATCATAATCGGTTTATTAAAATGCTGTGTTTAAGTGCTCGATGGAAGCAGGAAAATTGATGAAAAAAATAGCAACAATAATAGCTACGTTTGTTTTGTTGCTGCCACTCGCAGCACAGGCTAATTATGCGCAGAGAAAAGACGTGCAGGAATTCATCGATCAGATGGTTGATAAGCATGATTTTGATCGAGCAGTATTGAATCAATGGGTGGCCAAAGCAAACAGGCTGGATGGCGTGCTGGAAGCAATAGCTAAACCTGCCGAGAAAACTTTAACCTGGGAGCAGTACCGCCCTATTTTTCTCAAGAAAAAACGTATCAAGCTTGGCAAGGAATTTATACAGAAGAACAGGGTATTGCTTGAACGTGCTGAAAAAGAAACTGGTGTCTCAAAAAGTATTATCGCCGCCATCATTGGTGTAGAAACTTATTACGGTAGGCACAAAGGAAAAACGTCGGTATTCGATTCATTAATGACGCTGGGTTTTGATTATCCACCACGTAGCAAGTTTTTCAGAAGTGAGCTTGAGCATTTTTTATTATTAGCGCGTGAAGTCGATATTGATGTTAGTTCGATAAAAGGTTCTTACGCTGGTGCAATGGGTATGCCGCAATTTATTTCGAGTAGCTATCGCGCTTATGCGGTGGATTTTGATGGTGATGGTAAGCGAGATTTGTGGGATAGCACGGCTGATGTGATCGGTAGTGTAGCCAATTATTTTAAGAAACATGGCTGGCAGCGTGGTGGCGATGTGGTGCAGCGCGCCAGAGTGAAGACGTCTCCCGAAAATGCCACGCGAAACAAATTAAAGCCGCATACCAGTATTGCTGATTTTCGGCATCAGGGTGTGATCACCAATAAGGCCTATGCTGACGATGTGATGGCAACGCTGGTGACGCTGGAAGGTGATGATGGTATCGAGCACTGGCTTGGTTTGAAGAATTTTTATGTGATTACGCGTTACAACCATAGTGCGCTGTACGCAATGGCGGTTTATCAGTTGAGCCTGGAACTTGAAAAATAGTTGATTTGTCATCATATGAAAGAATGCATGAAAAATAATGCTTTGCGCTTAGTGGTGTTGATGTTGTCTGCCATGCTGGCGTCGTGCGCGGTTAAAGATGGTGCGCCTGAAAGTTATAGCCGGGACTGGCGAACGATTGAGGATGCGGTTCCTCAGGATGAGCCATTTAGTCGTTATGGTAATCCGGATAGTTACGAAGTTTTTGGTCAAAATTATCAGGTCATGCCCAGTAACACTGGTTTCAGCGAGAAAGGTTTTGCATCCTGGTATGGCACGAAGTTTCATGGTCAGCGTACCTCCAGTGGTGAACCTTATGATATGTACGCGATGACTGCGGCGCATAAGTCATTGCGTATTCCAAGCTATGTTGAAGTGACCAATTTGAGTAATAATCGTAAAGCGATTGTCAAAGTAAATGATCGCGGCCCGTTTCATGAAGGCAGGGTGATTGATCTGTCATATGCGGCAGCAACAAAATTGGGTATTGCGGAAACCGGAACGGCACCAGTGACGATTCGCGTGATCGAAACCGCCAAAGAAGAAATAGCAATAGCTAGTGCTTTACCTATTGATGCTGTTATTGGTGAGGCGATTATTGATGAAGCAATAGAGTCTCCTGTTGAAGAATTGGTGGGTGATCAGTTTTATGTTCAGGTTGCAGCATTTTCCAGCGAGGAAAACGCAATGCGCATGCTGAATGATTTAAAAGATAAAAATTTTAAAAGTGTAAGAATCCATGTTGAAGGCATGCAGGATAAGTTGCTATACCGTGTTCGAATTGGGCCGGTGCCAACAACGTTGATTGCTGAAAAATTGGTGCTTCAGCTAAAAGAAATTAATCATAACAATGTAAGAATTGTTGCCCTTGTAACAAGTTAAGAGTTTGAGTTAATAAAAATGATAGAAAAGAAAAGAATATTAAAGCCTGTGTCTGCATTGTTGTTAAGTGTTTTGTTAATGGGTTTCCAGTTTTATGTGCAAGCCTCTGTACCGGTGCCCGCGCCACCACAGGTTGCAGCCAAGAACTATTTATTGGTTGACTTTAATAGTGGCCAGATTCTCGCAGAAAAAGATGCCGATGCTCAAATTGAACCCGCCAGCATTACCAA
>JAGLQT010000085.1 GCA_023136715.1 Gammaproteobacteria bacterium
TCTCGCATGTATCTGGAAGTAGGCACAAAAGTGAGTGTAGAGCTATTGCTTAAAGGACTGATTATTCAATCAGGCAATGATGCCAGTGTGGCGTTGGCAGAACATATTGCGGGCGGCGAAGATGCCTTTGTTGGTTTGATGAATCAGTATGCGGCTAATTTGGGGATGACTGCCACCTATTACAAAAATAGTACAGGTTGGCCAGACCCCGAGCATGTAACTAGTGCGCGTGATATTGCGACTTTGGCAAAAGCATTCATCAAGGATTTTCCTGAGCACTATAAAGGATATGCTGAGAAAGTATTTACCTATAACAATATAAAACAGTACAACCGTAACAAGCTGCTGTGGCGTGACAAAAGTGTTGATGGTTTAAAAACAGGGCATACAGAATCAGCCGGCTACTGTCTGGTGTCATCCGCCAAGCGTGCAGATATGAGATTGATTTCTGTAGTTTTGGGCACGGACAGTGAAAAGGCGCGTGCCTCGGTGAGTCAGTCGTTATTGAATTACGGCTTCCGTTTTTATGAGACGCATAAGCTTTATGCTGCGGGTGAAACTTTGAATCAATCGCGCGTTTGGCAGGGTGATAAGGAGCAGGTAGCTCTGGGTCTGGCTAGTGATTTACACGTTACTATTCCAAGAGGCGCGTATAAGAATATGGATGCCCTGATGAATGTTGATGCGAATATTACTGCACCATTTAAAAAAGGCAGTCAGCTAGGTGAAGTACGTATTATGTTGAATGAGGAAGAGCTAAATAGCGTACCTCTGGTTGCGCTTCAGCGCGTGGAAAAAGGTAACTTCATTCAAATTACTAAAGATTACATATTGAAGTTGTTCGATTAATGCCTGAGAAAATCGTATTTTTAAATGGTGAGTATTTACCGGTTGAGCAAGCGACTGTTTCAGTGCTTGATCGTGGCTTCCTGTTCGGTGATGGCATCTATGAAGTGATTCCTGTTTTTGGTTTAAAACCCTTGCGTGTTGATGAGCATCTACAGCGATTGCAGAATAGTTTGTCTCGTATCAGCCTGGATAATCCATTTGACGATGAATCATGGAAACAGATCTTTGATTGCTTGCTGGAGAAAAACCCAGGTGAAGATCGTGCGATTTACTTGCAGATAACACGCGGTGCACATCCTGTGCGTGATTTAAAGATTCAAGCAGAAAATCGGCCGACTATCTTTATGATGGTGTTACAGGTGGGTGTGGTCGATGTTACTGAGCTGGAAAAAGGTATCAAGACGGTCACTATCGATGATTTTCGCTGGCATGCCTGCGATATTAAATCTATTTCCCTGGTGGCTAATGTCATGCTGCGTGAGCAGGCGACGCAGTCGGGAGTGGTTGATGCAATTCTGGTGAGAGAAGGTTATGTTACCGAAGGCACGGCGAGTAATCTTTTTATGGTGAAAAATGATGTTTTGATTACGCCGCCAACCAGTCAGCATCTGTTGCCGGGAATAACGCGAGATTTGGTGCTTGAACTGGCTGAAGAAAACGGCATTGCCTGTGAAGTTCGGCAAATTGCTGAGGCTGAGTTAGAGTCGGCAGATGAAATCTGGCTGACCAGTTCAACGCGTGAAATTGCACCCGTTGTTAATCTCAATGGTAAAGATGTTGCTGATGCAAAAGCGGGTCCGATGTGGAAAAAAATGATTAATATTTATCAGCAGTACAAGCAAGAATTACGGCAGGCATAGTAATGAGTGAAGACAATCAAGATCAGAATGATCAGCAGCAGGAAGAAACCTTATTTGAGTTTCCCTGTGAATTTCCAATTAAGGCGATGGGTAAAACCTGCCCTGAATTAGAAATCGCCATCATTGAAATCATGAATCGTCACGTCCCTGATTTGGGTGAAGGCGCTGTCAGGATGCGCCCTAGTAGCAAAGGTACTTATACCGCGATAACGGTGGTGATCCAGGCGCAGAGCAAAAATCAGCTTGATGCTATTTATATGGAGCTAACTGCCTGCGAGCATATCGCTTACGCGATTTAGGCTGTTGCAGTGAAGCTGCTAGTTCGTCATCTTGGGCTGCAAGAGTATGAGCCGACCTGGCAAGCCATGCAGCAGTTTACCGATGCTCGTGATAAAAATACCGAAGATGAAATCTGGTTGCTACAGCACCCGCGTATTTTTACCTTGGGCAAGGCCGGCAAGCAGGAGCACTTGCTGAATACTGGCGATATTCCCGTTGTTAAAGTCGATCGTGGTGGCCAGGTGACTTATCATGCGCCGGGTCAGTTGATTGCATATATCATGCTGGATCTTAACCGCCTGAATATGGGGGTTCGTGAACTGGTCACGCGCCTTGAGAACGCTATTATCAATGTTCTCTCTGAATATGGAATTAGTGCTGAGTCCAGACGTGATGCTCCTGGTGTTTATGTTGAAGGAAGAAAAATTGCAGCTTTGGGTTTAAGAGTGCGTCGAGGTTTTTGTTTTCATGGTCTGGCGTTAAATGTGGATATGGATCTTGAGCCATTTGCTAGAATAAACCCCTGTGGTTATGAAGGGCTGGAGATTACTCAAATCAGCGATCTGGTCGAAGGTGTTAATTTTGACGTGGTCAGCCAGCAGTTATTATCTCACCTTAAGCAGCAGTTAAAATATAGTGAATTTGTAAACACCGTAGAGTTATGACGTCAGAGCAACCAGAAAATAAAAAAACACAGCGCCGTGCTGTTGTCGGTGAAAAGCATAAGGGTGCGGAGAAAGTAGCGCGTATTCCTATTAAGGTTGAACAGCCCGCTGAGCGTTTACGTAAGCCGAGCTGGATTCGTGCTAAATCGCCTTTTCATCCTAATGCAAAGAAATTGAAAATCGTTTTGCGTGATCAGAAACTGAATACGGTCTGCGAAGAAGCGGCCTGTCCAAATCTTGGTGAATGTTTTGGCAAAGGTACGGCAACCTTTATGGTTATGGGTGACATCTGTACGCGACGTTGTCCATTTTGCGATGTGGGTCATGGTCGGCCAGCACCGCTGGATGATGATGAGCCGGCGAAGCTGGCCGAGACCATTAAAGCCATGGCGCTGAAATACGTCGTCATCACTTCCGTGGATCGTGATGATTTAAGAGATGGTGGTGCGGATCATTTTGTTTCCTGTATTTCAAAAATACGAAAATCTAATCCCGATATTGAAATTGAGACCCTGGTACCAGATTTTCGTGGTCGCCTGGACGTAGCTCTGGAAATAATGGGGCAGGCTCCGCCGAATGTGTTCAATCATAATTTGGAAACGGTACCGCGCTTATATAAAAAATGTCGCCCCGGTGCAGATTACGAATGGTCGTTGAATTTGCTTAAGCAGTTTAAGAGTTCGCATGAAAATGTACCGACCAAGTCTGGTTTGATGTTGGGTTTGGGCGAGGAAATGGAAGAAGTGGTTGAAGTGATGCGTGATATGCGTGCGCATAATGTAGAGATGCTGACCCTGGGGCAGTATTTGCAACCAACTAAACATCATCTACCTGTTGAGCGTTATGTAACGCCAGAAGAGTTTGATGAGCTGTATAAGATCGGCATAGATTTAGGTTTCAAGCATGTAGCGAGTGGCCCGATGGTGAGATCGTCTTACCATGCGGATCTTCAGGCGCACGGTGAGTTTAAATAATTTTTATTTTTAAGGGGTAGTAATGGGTTACGTATTTAAATCGATTCGATGGGTCTTAGGGCAGATTATTATTGCCATTGACTGGCTGACAAAGCCGAGTATTCCTAACTATTCGCCAGAAAAAAGAGCAGAGCTGGATGCTGCAACTGCAAACATGGCTTTGTACCAGTTTGGTCAGTGTCCCTTTTGCGTAAAAACGCGTCGTGCAATTCGGCGCCTGGGTTTGAATATTGAGTTGCGTGATGCTCGTAATGATCCTAAGTGGAATGCTGAGCTCATTGAGCAAGGTGGTAAATATCAGGTTCCCTGTCTTCGTTTTGAGGATGAGGCTGGTGATGTGAGCTGGCTGTATGAATCGTCAGAGATTAATGATTATCTTGACCGACGTTTTGGCTGATTAAAGGTTTAGTAGTTTTATTTTTAGTAAGCCGGCGACACTAACTGCATCAGTGATTTCGCCAGCCATTACTCGCTCAAAAGCTTCTTCCAGAGGAAGCTTTTCTATTTTTAAGTCTTCGGTTTCTTCAAATTCAGTTTTACCTTCGGTAAGTCCTTTCGCGATATAAACCAGTCCACGTTCGTTAGTGACTGAGTTTGATGTGTGCAGCTGCATCAGCTCCTGCCAATGAGTTGCACTCAATCCAGTTTCTTCTTTTAGCTCGCGTTTCGCTGAGTCGAGTGGGTGAATATTGAGTGGGCCACCACCCATGGGTATTTCCCACGAATAACAATCAGGCACGTATCGGTATTGACCAACCAGCCATGTGTTGCCGTTTTCATCGATTGGGATAATGCCAATGGCCAGGTTTTTAAAATGCACCTTGCCGTAATGTGAAATGCCACCGCCCGGATTGATTACTTCATCTTCATGCAGACTGAGCCATGGGTTGTCGTAAATTGATTTACTCGATTGCGGTTTCCATGGGTTGGCGTAAGTTTTTAACTTTTTAATGCTCATCGCATAATCCGTCGTTTGATATTTTTCTGTGTTACAGGATTATTATCGCTATTTTCAGTGGATGATGTGCCGGTGTTATTTAATCGTTCTGTATCCATGTAGAGCGCCTGAATCATGCCAAGCCCTATGCCTATTTTCTTACGTGCCCGTTCCAGATCGTATTCCGCCTGAAGATGCATCCAGTAGCTGGCGCTGTTGCCGAAATAACGGGCTAACCGCAGGGCAGTATCGGCGGTGATTGCTCTCTTGCTAAGTACGATTTCATTAATGCGACGCGGCGGCACCTTGATGGCTCGCGCGATCTGATTCTGGCTGAGATTTTGTGGTCTCAGGTGTTGATCTAGTAAGACTTTTCCTGGGTGTAAGCGTGCCATGCTTAAAATATAACGAATAATGTTATATAACGCAATACGTTATATTTTGCGGGATGGTTTTAAATGGTTTTCCGGTGTCCTGCGGGCTTCCATGAGGGTGCGATTACATTCGGCATATCTGAGCGATTCAATAATCGGGCGGGTGACAGGGTGAATTCACCATAACGCTGATTGATGTCATCCATGGCGCTGTTTAGTTGTTTGTCGTGTGTGAGTTGTTCGGGGTTGCTGGCAAACATGTCCATCTGCATGGCGGCAGGCCGCGGATCAAGCGCGGTGATCTGAATTTGCCAGATGCCCTGGCCTTTCCATATATGATTTAGTTTCTGTTGGCAGTACTGGTAAATAAGTCGATGGTCACTGCTGAATTCCGGTAGGCGTACTTTTTCACCCAGCCATTGCTGTTCTGTGCGCAGGCCAAACCAGAATGTGTGTGCTTCAAAATCATGGCGTCGTAGTCGCGCACCAACCTTGCTGCACATGTGCTGTAAGTAAGTGAGTATGGTCTGGCGACTACGGGTATTAGGTGCCATCACCTTGCCGTGGCCGATGGATTTGGGTGCGGTCACTTCGGTATGCAGTGGCTCGGGATCCTCGCCCTGGCACATATACCAGATGCGCCGTCCCGGATTGCCAAAGCGCCTGGCCAGTACGCTGATCGGTAATTTCTCCATATCGCCACAATAGCGTACGCCATGTTTCGCGAGGAACAGGCCTGTCTTCTCACCGATGCCGCACAATTCAGTAACTGCTACATGGCGTAAACGCTCTCTGGATTCCCAGGGTGGAATCACGGTAAAGCCATCCGGTTTATTGAGCTTGGCAGCATACTTGGCTGTAGTTTTGTCACCACTGATACCAATCGAACACAGCAGGCCGGAGGCACGATAGACTGATTGTTTTATTAAACGGGCTGCCTCTATAGGTGAGCCATATAGTTGCTGGCAGGGTGTGATATCTATGAAAGCTTCATCGACTGAAAACACTTCCATGTCCGGGCAAACAGTATGGATAGCTTGCATGATGCGTGTGGAAATACCTGCATAAACCTCGGGGCGGGAAGCGCGCTGAATCAGACTGGGGCAAAGCTGCCGTGCCTGTTTGAGACGCATGCCGGTGCGCACACCCTGCGCCCGCGCTTCGTAGGAACTGGTGATCACGCAACTGCCACGTAAACCATTCGTCACTGCAATCGGTTGTCCGAGCAGGGAAGGAAAATCGCGCTGTTCTACCGAAGCGAAAAAAGCATTCATATCGACGAGTGCGATCGCGCGTGGCCAGTGAGTTGGGTGGTCGCTCACTAGTATTTTCTTAACTGGCCAACTAGTACTCCCTGAATTCTCACTCGACTGGCTTCGTACACCATGGTTTCCATGTCCTTGTTTTCGGGGATAAGTTTGATGAAGCGCCCTTGTGGTGTGCTTTTGAAACGTTTAAGTGTGGCTTCTTCTTCATCAATTAGTGCAACCACGATATCACCATCACTGGCGGTTTCGCGGAACTCAATAACAACCACATCTCCATCAAGAATGCCGACGTCAATCATTGAGTTGCCCTGTACGCGCACAGCAAAGTTATTGCGCCCAAAGAAGTCATTCAGATTGATCTCATCTTCACCGGGAATCGCTTCGATGGGTTTGCCAGCTGCAATTTTTCCCAGTAGCGGCAGCGTATTTTCCGGTTGATGCGGGTTTTCCCTGAGTAAACGAATACCTCGATGTTTACCTTTGTCGATGCTAAGAAAGCCTGCATCGACCAGCGCCTGCACATAGCGATGTGCTACCCCACGGGAGCTAATGCCAATGCCTTCGGCGATTTCCTGTAGTTTGGGTGAAACGCCGCGGGTAGCAATATAGCGTTGAATAAAGTTTAAGACCGTGCGTTGATTATCGGTGAGTATCATTTTGTTCTCAGTATGTTCTCGTTAATGGGTATTATATGAGAACATAATGAGAACTTTCAATCGCTAATTATAAAATAATCAGATATAGCGAAACAAGCCCGCTAAAAAGCGGGCTTGTTCAGGCTTTGAGTATGAAAATAGTCTCTAGCGTTTGGGAACGTACAAGTCTGTACAGGTACCTTCGGCCATTTCGGCAGCAAAGTTGAAGGTTTCAGACAGTGTTGGATGCGGGTGCACGGTCAGCGCGATGTCTTCAATGTCCGCGCCCATTTCCAGTGCCAGTACTGCTTCAGCGATGAGTTCACCTGCATTAGTACCGACCATGCCTGCGCCGATGATCTTGTGCGTGTTCTTGTCGAACAAGACTTTGGTCATGCCTTCGTTGCGGCCAATACTCAGTGAGCGACCACTGGCAGCCCATGGAAATGCACCCTTGGTGTATTCGATACCCTGCGCTTTGGCCTGTTCTTCAGTTACGCCCATCCATGATATTTCTGGGTCGGTGTAAGCAACAGAAGGAATAGTTTTCGCGTCGAAGAAGGACTTCATGCCACTGATGGTTTCAGCTGCCGTTTTGCCTTCGTGCGTAGCTTTGTGCGCCAGCATGGGCTGACCGATGATATCGCCGATGGCATAAATATTGGGGACGTTGGTTTTTTGTTGTTTATCGACAGCAATGAAACCGCGTTCATCAACAACGACACCGGCTTTTTCTGCGTCGATCAATTTACCATTTGGAGTACGGCCAACGGCGAGCAGTACGCGGTCAAAAGTATCGGTCTCGGGCACGTTCTTGCCTTCAAAGGAAACTTTCAGGCCGCTTTTGAGTGCTTTGATATCGGTGACCTTGGCGTTCAGCCAGATGTTTTCGTAGCGCTTCTTAACGCGTCTTTCCAGTGGTCGAACCAGATCACGATCGCAGCCGGGGATTAAACCGGGTGAGAGTTCAACGATGGAAACTTTGGAGCCCAGTGCATCATAAACTGTGGCCATTTCAAGGCCGATTATGCCGCCGCCAATAACTAACAGGCGTTTAGGTACTTCTTTCAATTCGAGTGCGCCGGTGGAATCCATCAGGCGCTCATCGTCATAAGGGAAGCCGGGAATTTTCATTACCGAAGAACCGGCGGCGATAATCACGTCATCAAAAGAGATGGTGGTGCCGTCTTCGCCTTCAACGTCGATGGTTTTCGGTGAAGTGAATTTACCGTAACCGTTAACGATTTTAACTTTGCGTTGCTTGGCTAAACCTGCAAGGCCACCGGTAAGTTGACCGATGATGTTGTTTTTGTATTCAACGATTTTTTTGATGTCGATTTTCGGTTTGCCGAAAACCACACCGTGTTCGCTGATCTCTTCGGCTTCGTTGATGATTTGTGCGGTGTGTAACAAAGCTTTCGATGGAATACAGCCGACGTTCAGGCAGACACCACCAATGTTGTTAAATTTCTCGATAAGAATAACGCTCTTACCTAAATCTGCCGCACGGAATGCTGCGGTGTAACCGCCGGGGCCTGAACCTAGTACCACCACTTCGGCGTGCATGTCACTACCTTTGGGAGTAGCGGCGGCAACTGGTGCAGGTTCGGCAGCAGCTTTTGGTTTGCTGGCTGCTGGTGCTTCTTCTTTTGCAGCGCTATCGACAGCAGCTTCACCGGTAAGCTCCATTTCAAGAATGATGTCGCCCTGTGACACTTTGTCGTCGACATTGACCAGTACGTTTTTAATCGTACCGGCAAAAGGTGAGGGAATTTCGATACTGGCCTTGTCAGACTCCAGCGTAATTAAGGCATCTTCTTCGGCAACAACGTCACCCACTGCAACCACAATTTCGATGATATCAACGTCGGAAAAATCACCGATATCAGGCACTTCAACTTTAACAATATTGGACATGTTTGATACCTAACCTAAAGAACCAGTCTGCGAGTGTCAGCCAGAATCTGGCCGAGGAATGTAGTGAAGCGTGCGCCGTCAGCGCCATCGATCACGCGATGGTCGTAGGATAATGACAAAGGCATCATCAAACGTGGCTCAAATACTCCGTCTTTGTAAACAGGTTTCATGGCTGCGCGTGAAACGCCGAGGATGGCAACTTCAGGTGCGTTCACAATCGGCGTGAATGCGGTGCCACCAATGCCGCCCAGGCTTGAGATGCTGATGCAGCCGCCGGACATATCAGCAGGCTTGAGTTTTTTGTCTCTGGCCTTGATGCTGGTCTCAATCACTTCTTTGGCAATATCGATTAAAGATTTGCAGCCAACATCGCGGATCACAGGAACAACCAGGCCAGCTGGTGTATCCATGGCAACACCTACGTTGATGTATTTTTTCAGGATCAGGTTTTCACCCGCCGCGTCCAGTGAAGAATTAAAACGTGGGTATTCTTTCAGCGCGGACGCGATCGCTTTCACTAAAAAAGCCACCATGGTTACTTTAACGCCGGCATCTTTATGCTCGATGTTCAGTTCTTTGCGGAAAGCTTCCAGCTCGGTAATGTCGACATCATCAAATTGTGTCACATGCGGAATGTTGACCCAGTTGCGATGCAGAAACTTACCGGTGAGTTTATTAATTTTAGTTAATGGCTGAGTTTCGATATCACCAAACTGGCTGAAATCAATTTCAGGCATTGGCTCAACAGACAGGCCACCGCTGGGTGCGCCTATCGTGCCAGAAGTTAGTACCTGTTTAACGAAGGCTTTAACGTCTTCTTTAAGGATGCGGTTTTTAGGGCCGGAGCCGTTGATCTGTCCCAGGTTTGTGCCTAACTCGCGGGCAAATTTGCGTACTGCTGGGCTTGCATGCGCCTTGCTGAAGCTGGCTTCATCGATGGTGGTTGCCACAGGTGCAACTGCCTGTCTCTGTGGTGCTGGAGCCGGTTTGGCTGCAGCTGCCGGTGCAGCCTTCGGTGTATCCTTTTTAGGTTCAGCTTTTTTCTCTTCAGTGGGAGCCGCTGCGGTGGTTTCCTCAGAAACCTCCATGGTCATCATCAGGTCGCCCTGTGAAACAGAATCGCCCATGCTGATTTTTATTTCTTTAACTACGCCCGCAAACTCGGATGGAATTTCCATCGCCGCTTTATCGGATTCCAGAGAAACCAGTGGATCTTCAATGCTAACGGTATCGCCTGGAGAGACGATAATCTCAATAACTTCAACGCCCGAAAAATCACCAATATCGGGAACAAGAATGTCTT
>JAGLQT010000086.1 GCA_023136715.1 Gammaproteobacteria bacterium
TACATGGGTTTTCTCCAAAATCGTTGACAGAAAGGGCGCAGATTGTACCGATAACATCGCTGCGTGACAAGTCCAAGAACGATATTAGTGGGTGTTTTTTGATAAAAATGGGCAGATAAGCCGTTTATGCCACCCAAGCTTGACACTATAGCACTCGCCTACATAGGATGCGCACTCTTTAAAGTGAATTAATGGTATTTAAGTGTCTGAAAACAAGTCAGATTCCAACTTGATCATCCAGCCGGTGATTGAACTCAGTCGGAATGATATGGAAGCCGTCAATGAGGTGATTCGTGAGCGATTGAGTTCTGAAGTCGCTTTGGTGAATCAGCTCGGGCACTACATCATCGATTCTGGTGGTAAGCGTCTCAGGCCAATGCTGGCCGTATTGGCGGCTCGTGCTTATGGCTATGAAGGTTCCAAGCATCAACTGCTGGCGGCCATCGTCGAATTTATTCACACTGCGACACTATTGCATGATGATGTCGTTGATGAATCTGACATGCGCCGTGGCCAGGAAACGGCTAATGCCATGTTTGGTAATGCCGCCAGCGTGCTAGTCGGTGATTTCCTGTATTCAAGAGCCTTTGAAATGATGGTGGATGTAAATAGTATGCGGGTCATGGAAATAATGGCCCAGACCACCAATGTGATTGCCGAAGGTGAGGTCATGCAATTGCTCAACGTGCATGATGCTGAAACCAGTGAAGCGCGTTATAGAGAAGTGATTCATTGCAAAACCGCCAAATTGTTTGAAGCGGCGACACGCCTGGGTGCGGTACTGTGTGACCGTCCGCAAGCGGAAGAAGATGCTATCGCCAGTTATGGAACACATTTGGGTGCTGCTTTTCAGTTGATTGATGATGTTCTCGATTACAGTTCCAGCAGTGAAGATATGGGCAAGAACGTGGGTGATGATCTGGCCGAAGGCAAGCCTACCTTGCCACTGATTTACGCCATGGATCAGGGTACCGAGGCGCAATCCGCTTTAATACGTAAAGCCATCGAGCAGGGTGGCTACGATATGATCGATGATGTGCAGGCTATTATTCAGGAAACGGGTGCCCTGGATTACACCCGCACCGTCGCTCAGGAAGAAGCGGATAAGGCTATCGAGCAACTGGCGCACTTGCCGGAGTCTGAATACAAGCAGGCGCTTGAAATACTGGCGCTATTTTCAGTGCAGCGTAAAGCCTGATTTCTTCAGGCTGTCAAACTGCTATAATGTGGCGTTCAGAGTCTGACTTAGCTAGGCAGGTAGCTATGTTCGGGGTAGAGTTGGGTATTTAACATTTCTTCTCCGGCCAATCACCAGGTAGTCCTTAGGGGTCAACTCAAGATAAAAACAGAGTAAAGGCCGTGGCAAAAGGTAATTTATACATCATTTCAGCACCCTCGGGTGCGGGTAAAAGCAGTCTGGTTTCAGCATTAGTGGCTGACTGGCCGGATATTGAAGTTTCCGTATCACATACCACGCGCGCTATACGCCCGGGTGAAGTCGATGGTGTGAATTATCATTTTGTCGATGAAGCAGCATTTGTTGAAATGATCGATCAGGGTGTGTTTCTGGAGCATGCCCAGGTGTTTGATAACCGTTACGGTACATCGCGCCAAAGTATTCAGGAGCAGCTGCTGAAAGGTAAAGATGTCATTCTGGAAATAGACTGGCAGGGTGCTCGTCAGATCAGGCAGCTGGTCACAGACTGTAAAACCATATATATTCTGCCGCCCAACGTGGTTGCGCTGAGAGAGCGTTTACAAAATCGCGGACAGGATGATGATGAACTCATCGAACGGCGTATGCGTGATGCGGTTAGTGAAATGTCGCATTATGGTGAGTTTGACTATATAGTTATCAATGACGATTTCGAGCAGGCAAAAAATGACTTGTCTGCGATATTTATCAGTAATCGGTTGCTGAAAGCGTTTCAGCAGGAACAGCAGACCGAGTTGCTGGCAGAGTTACTGACCACAGAGGTTTAGTGGTATTTTTAGATAAAACTGGAGTATAGAATTATTATGGCACGTTTAACCGTAGAAGATTGTCTGGATTATGTTGATAACCGATTTGAGCTGGTGTTAGTTGCAACGCGTAGGGCGCGTCAGCTAGCCATGGGCGCAGATCCTTTGGTGCCAGTGGACAATGACAAGCCTACCGTATTGGCTTTGCGTGAAATTGCAGAAAACCTGATCACTGAAGAAGTGCTGGAAGAGGCAGTTGTGCGACAGGACGACGTTGAAGCATTGATTGAAGGTGACCTGCAGGCTATCGATAAACAGTAGCCAATGGTTAAAATATCTTGAAGTCAGAACCGGTTGCTAATAACAACGAAATTGCAGAAGGCATTGATAGCCGGTTTCTGATCTCCGACTTATGTGATTTAGTCGGAAGTTATATGGACGAGGAACAAGTCCAGGAAGTTTATCAGGCGTACCTGTTTGGTGCGCAAGCTCATGAAGGCCAGGTTCGCCAATCCGGTGAGCCTTACATTTACCACCCACTCGCCGTAGCAAGAATTCTTGCGTCCATGCACATGGATGTAAAAAGTATTGTCGCCTGTATTTTGCACGATGTGCTCGAAGATACACCGGCAACACGCATCGCTATCGAGGAAAAATTTGGCGAAGATGTTGCGCATCTGGTTGATGGCGTGAGCAAACTCACCCATATTAAATTCAAAAATAAAATTGAGCAGCAAGCTGAAAACATACAAAAAGTATTGCTGGCAATGGCGCAGGATATTCGCGTTATTTTAATTAAGCTGGCCGATCGTTTGCACAACATGAGAACGCTTGGTGCTTTGCGTCCTGATAAGCGTCGTCGAATTGCAAAAGAAACACTCGAAATCTATATTCCTATCGCTAATCGTCTGGGTATCTATACCATTCGACATGAGATGGAAGATCTTGTGCTGAAAGCAAAATACCCATTGCGTTATAAAGTGCTCGAACATGCAGTCAATAAAGCTAGTGGTCATCGCAAGGAAGTTATAAACAAGGTTGATAAGGCATTGGTGACAAGACTCAATGAAATGGGTCTGGATGCAGAAGTACAAAAGCGTAAAAAACATTTGTTCAGCCTGTATGAAAAAATGCGCGATAAACATTTATCGTTCAATAAAGTATTTGATGTTTACGCCATACGTGTGCTTGTTGACTCAGTAGATGAATGCTACCGAGTGCTTGGTGTGGTGCATAATTTGTTCAAGCCAATACCTGGCCGTTTTAAAGATTATATCGCCATTCCCAAAAGCAATGGTTACCAATCATTGCATACTGCCTTGTATGGTCCGCATGGAATTCCCATGGAAGTACAAATTCGCACTGATGACATGGATGTGTTTGCTGAAAGTGGGATTGCTGCGCATTGGGTATATAAGTCACCGGGTGAATCGGGCATGACTGGTGCGCACGCACGTGCACGTGAATGGCTGACGGGTATTTTGGAGATGCAGCAATCAGCAGGTGATTCCCTGGAGTTTCTGGAAAATGTAAAAGTCGATTTATTCCACGATGAAGTTTATGTTTACACGCCTGATGGTGATATTGTGAAATTGCCGCGTAATGCAACGCCAGTTGATTTTGCTTATATGGTTCATACTGATATTGGTAATAGTTGTGTCGCTGCCAAGCTGGATCATAGCTTTTCCCCGCTTAATACACCTTTGTATAGTGGTCAAACTGTAGAGATAATTACATCGCCAACGGCACGTCCTAATCCAGCCTGGCTGAATTATGTGGTGACAGTCAAGGCGCGGAGTAATATCAGAAGCTACCTTAAAAATATGCAATTAGATGAAGCTATATCGCAAGGCCGTCGATTACTAGAGCGTTGCTTAAAAGTTTTGGGATTGCGACTGGAAGATGTGTCCGAAGAGTCGATGTCTGGCATATTGGAAGAATATGGTTTTGAGAAACTTGTTGAGTTGCTGGAAGATATCGGCATGGGAAATCGTTCGGCAAGTCTGGTGGTTAGGCGTTTAGTGCCTGAGCGCGTGGCACAAGGTGAGTCGGAAGCTACACGTGAAATGCGATCTCAGTCACCACTGGCTATCGATGGTACCGAAGGTATGGTGGTGACCTATGGTAAGTGTTGCTTTCCAATACCCGGTGACGACATCATTGGCATATTGAGTAAGGGGCGCGGTATCGTTATTCATCGTGAAGCCTGTAAAAATATTAGTCAGATTCGCGTTGAGGTTGATAAGTGCATCGATGTGCAATGGTCAGAAGATGCGGAAGGAAGTTTTAGTTGTCGTATTAGACTGGACGTTGCTAATAAGCCTGGTGTGTTGGCGAGAACTGCCACTATTATTTCAGATGAAGGTGCTGATATCGAAGACGTAGATGTTGAAGACCGTGATGGTTTTACCACAACCATTACTTATCAAATTAATCTACAGGGTCGTAATCATCTTGCCGATATTATGCGTCGCTTAAGGAAAGCACCTAATGCAATAAAAATCTGGCGCGTATAAAGCTAAGGCGTTGAGATTTCCAAAGAATCAATCAGCCTGTTTTCTTTACAAACTTGGTTAGTATAACGATTCGCTGGCCTTCTACGCGACCTTCAATATGTTCAGGATTATCCGCAACTAAAGAAATGCCGCGTACCGCAGTACCACGTTTGGCAGTAAAATTAGCGCCTTTGACATCAAGGTCTTTGATCAGGGTGACTGTATCACCTGCTTCGAGTACCGCGCCATTACTATCAACATGTTTGATCGAGTCATCATCGCTTATATCTTCACTGAATGCTTTTGCCCAGACTAGTGTTTCATCATCAAGATAAAGCATATCGAGTAAATCCTGTGGCCAGCCTTCGGCACTTAGGTGAGTAAGCATGCGCCAGGCCATGACCTGTACTGCAGGAGTTTGACTCCACATGCTGTCATTAAGGCAACGCCAGTGATTAGCGTCCATCTTATCGGGGTTTTCAATTTGCTCACGACAGGTATCGCAAATAAGCATGCACTGGTCTTCGCCAGCATCAGAGTTAGGTGGAATCTCATAGACTGATAAATTGTCTACTGCACTACACAGTTCACATTTCGATCCACTACGTTGCTGTAATGCTTTTTCAATACTCATGGTTCTTACTCTTTAAATGGGGCGTGCATTATACTGAAGATGGATACTGTCGTTGTAACAGAGAGAGCTAAAGCAAGCCTTCTCCGTTTTCACTGGCAGGCGGCTGGGTTGAGTCATGCTGTTCACGTCGTTGCTTCATCTTTTCAATAGCTTCACGTAATGACTCATTCATTTTATTCATGCCCTTGAGTAGTGACTCACTCATTTCCCTTGAGCCTTCCTGCACAAATTCGTTGAGCATGTCTGCGCCTTCTTCCAGAGCTTCATCCATGGAATCTAAATTTTTCTGTAATGCTTCGGAAATCTGGTCATCGTTGAAAGGCTCGGCTTGCTTTTGTGGAGAGGGGGGTTGGCTACGTGAAGCATCGATTTTCCATTGACCATCTTCCATAACCAGTGTGGTTTTAAAATCAACGTGCTCAGAGGTCTTGTTCTGATTTGCATTGATAGTTTGGCTAGTGATAGTGGTGTGGACAGTCGCTTTTTCATCGTCCAGTTTGATTATGTCCAGAGTGACCCTTTTATCATCAGGAAGTGCGAGATAGCTACCGAGACTTGTCTGGCTGTTTTTTGAAACCAGTTGCTTAGCTATTTCGGTGTCACCATTTTTAAGTGCCTGCCAGTATTTTTCAGCGACCTGTTTTGGGGTGTTGATGGGTTGCTGGCATGCTACCAGTCCTAGGCTTATGAGCGGAATTAAAATAGTTGCGTTTGTCATGAGTTAATTATCAGGGTTTGTGTTAGACGATGCAATATAAAACAAAGGCTTATCGTCGTCCTGTTTGTTGAGTGCTATAAGTTAAAAATATAGCTGCATCAGTTTGTCCGAGTTATCTGGCTAAAGTTCATGAGATATCTCAAATAATTGACCTATGTTATGGCTGAAATTGGGCAGGCTGATATGGTTCCTGCCGTTTTTTAATATTACAGAGGTTTGTTTTGACTGAGCTTACAGAAGAATCCAGGATTGCACTTTTGGCTGAAATCTTACGTGCCCTGTGCGAAGGCGTTGATGCAAGTGAATTAATTGAGAACTTTATCAATAACTGTGACTCATTGACTCGTGATGAGGTTTCTACTGTATTCATAGGCATGGAAAATGGTGGTTATAGCTTCCAGGATAATGCTGCTGTTGTTAATTTTTATCATGAAGTGGTAGAAGACAAAGTTGCTGCAGGTATTATCAAACAATTTGAACCTGGTCATCCAGTCGCGGTTTATTTAGAAGAAAACAGGTTATTGCAGTCACTGTTTAGAAAGATCAGGCAAATAGATCCTGAGAAGAATGCGGAAGAATTTCAAAATATTTATGATCAAATATGCAAAGTCGAATTACATTTTGTTCGAAAAGAAAATCAGTTATTCCCTTGCCTGGAAAAACATGGCTGGGATTCGCCAAGTAAAAATATGTGGGCTTTTCATGATGACATAAGAGCTGACATCAAAGATGTTGGTATAGCGATAAAAGGAAGAAATTTTGAGAAGGTGTCAAGAAGGCTTCCATTGCTGATTGATGAGCTGGATCGCCTGATCAATGTTGAAGAACAGCGTTTATTGCCTAAAGCGTTAGAATTGTTAGATGAAGATGACTGGAAAGATATGCGTATTGGTGATGAAGAAATCGGCTGGATGCTGGATGAAGAGCCGGTTGTATATCCAGCGGTTAAACGAGAAGAGTATGTGCATCCATCCAAATTAAAGGAATCGTCTAAACAGTCAATAGAGACAGAGGGTAAGTATCATTACGATGAAGGATATATGACGCCAGAACAGGTTAATCTTCTGTTTAAGACCATGCCGCTTGATATTACCTACGTTGATGAAAATGATCAGGTGGTTTTTTATAATCGTGGTGAGGATCGTTTATTCCCAAGAAGTAAAAATGTTATTGGCCGTGAAGTTCGTTATTGTCATCCGCCAAAATCAGTAGATTCAGTGCTTAGGATTTTAGAAGAATTCAGAAATGGTACTAAAGATGCTGCTGATTTCAGAATATTTGTAAAAGGCCGTTTTATTTTAATCCAATATTTTGCGGTTCGAGATAATGACGGAACATATAGAGGTGTGATGGAGATGTCGCAGGATATTACTGATATTAAAACACTTGATGGCGAGAAGCGTTTGCTGGAATGGGATTAATTAGGATCCCATAGTAGCTGTAATTGTATTATTTGTTTTTTAGTTCATTCCAAAAGCAGTGACTGCTTCCAAGCAGAGCAGTAGCGACAGAGAGTTCGATGATAGCCATAGTAATCAGCATGGGATAATTGCCATGTGCCCGTTGTGATAAAAACAGGCCCAAAGCAACCATTAGTCCTAGAAAGAGGAAAAAACGCATTCGGTAGAAGTGCCAGATCTTCGGATGCGCTAGAGCATCAATTCGATGAAGATTTTTAATGCATAACTTACCGTATAGGTATTTTGCTTTAATAGCGCCGATGCTTAATCCACTTATAAGAGCTAGCCAGGTCCAGAGTTGATCAGGGTTTATGTTTTCAGCTTGCAGTAGCAGTCGACTGCTTTTAAAGAAAAGCACAATAAAGCCGCTATACCAGACCAGCGAGGCAAGCAGTTTTAGTGTGCGTGGTGAGGTGTTAAACATACGATGATTAATCTACTAGGCGATTTTAATCCTAACGACCTTCATAAGCTCAAGCTCCATACCGGCGACTGATTCTGAACTGGGGTAATAAGTCATGTTGACGCGCTGACCTTCCAGGTTTCTGTATTGTTTTTTTCGCTTGTACTTAAAAGGTGCATCACAGCCTTCAATCATAATCGTATTTAAAACCCAGTCATCCTTATCTCTTTGCACATGCGATGTTACTTTAGCCATGTCTGTATGGTTAAGTTGCTGGTGTTTTTTTAATAATTTTTCTGGTTCTGATTTCATGGGAATAAAAAATACTTTTATAGGTGTCGTGCACTATGTTTCTGGGTTAATTGTCATGGTTTGCAAGCAAGTGCGCAATGAGCAAAGTTATCCAAAATAGGCTTTGGTATTCGGATGAACATCGGCATTGTCCATTAGTTCAGGAAGTGGCCACCATTTTAATTCAGAATGCTGATCATCAGGCTGTATTTTTAAATTTTTATTCAATTTAAGTTTGTAGCCAAGGACCACATAGTGGGTGTTGATGTTGTCTTTGTCGAGATAATTGTCATCGTAGATATGATTATATGCGCCGAGTAGTTGTGCATCATCTAGCGATAGTTTTAGACTTAGTTCAGATTTTGAGATTCGTGTGAAGGCGTCGGCAATTTTTTCATTCTTTCGAATTCTGCCGCCGAGTACGAACCAGTAATCCTGTGCGGGACGGTTGAGACGCTTGCCGAGTAATATCTCGCCAATAGAGTTTTCGATAATTAAGTCGATGGAAACCAGTGGAGTAGCGTCGATGACTTTGAGAAATTGCTCATCATTAATCATATTTTTGTTGGTTATTTAATTAATTGCTCTAGAACAGCTTCCGCAACTAATTTAGACGATTGTGGGTTTTGTCCTGTTATCAAATTTCCATCAGTAATGGCATAGGGGTGCCAATCGTCTGCTTTTGAATAATTAGCACCTTTTGATTTTAATTCTTCCTCAAGCAGGAAAGGGACGACCTCGGTTAATTGTACGGCCTCTTCTTCACTGTTACTAAAACCAGTCACGGATTTGCCTTTGATTAGTGGGCTATCATCCTGATTTTTAGCATGGCGTAGCACCGCAGGAGCATGACAAACCGCTGCAACGGGTTTACCTGAGGCATGTAGGGTTTCAATAAGGTCGA
Source organism: Gammaproteobacteria bacterium (assembly GCA_023136715.1). GTDB lineage: Bacteria > Pseudomonadota > Gammaproteobacteria > SZUA-229 > SZUA-229 > LH-M37. The sequence continues at coordinate 8,868 of JAGLQT010000086.1, forward strand.
TAGATGTTTTATTTTCAGCTAAATCCCAAAGTGGACCATGTCCGCCGGGGTAAAAAATAGCATCATAATCATTAGCAGAAATATCAGAGAGTTTTAAAGTGTTGGCTAATTCGGCATTCGCCTGCGCATCGTTTTTGAAACGTTCAGTGGCTGCGGTCTGGAAATCGGGCTCATCACTTTTGGGGTCGAGTGGTGGCTGTCCACCTTTGGGTGATGCCAGTGTGACTTGGGCGTTGGCATCTTTAAACACATAATAGGGTGAGGCAAATTCTTCGAGCCAGAAACCGGTTTTGTGGCCGGTGTCGCCTAGTTGGTCGTGTGAGGTTAGTACCATAAGAATTTTCATATAGTCATCCTGTTGCCTGATTAGTTAATGGTGCTGGCTTCTTTTTCTTCCAGTAACACCTGGTTATCAAAAGCCGCCAGTATTTTTTCGAAGATGCCGATTTCATCGTCTTCACCTTCTTCAAACTCATAGCTGTCAGGTTCGGCACCGAGGATTTTTTCAAAGCGGTCAATTTCGCTGCTGAGTTCGGGGTCGAACTTCATCGCCTTCATGTACATATTGCGCGCACTGGTGAGAAATTCATCGCGGAAGTCGGGGTCGCGGTTGATGCGCTCATGGATTTCGGCTTTTTTTTCATCAGTGAGTGGCATGGCGAATCTCTCCTGCATGGTTTTGGTTGTTGCTACGAATGCTTCTATTTTACTGCATTAAGCCATTGTGCAGCCAGTTACGAGCATTATGCCATTGGTGTGTGGGATAAAAACCCCGGTTCGATGAGGTGTTAGCCGAGCAACGTATCTTTGGCCTGATTAATCTGCGCGGCCAGATAATCCGAGCCACCGCGATCAGGGTGAACCTTCTGCATCATACGTTTGTGTGCCTTGATGATTTCTTCTTTGCTGGCATCCGGCTTGATACCCAGAACTTCACAGGCCTGTTTCTGGTTCATCGCGGTTTGTGACGTGGCCTGCTGATTATTCTGATGCTGCTGGTTTGAAGTCTTCGCCTGTTGTCGGAACTGGTTGAGTATAGGCAGATAGCGTACTAACTGGGCGGCTTTGGGTAGCAGGGCAACTGCGCCAGTGATGGCGGCAGTTATGAAATTGAGCCGACCGGTAATGGCGAGAAAGCCCAGCACCGCAATAGCACTACCAGCAATCGTCCAGATGACCAGTTTTTTCTTTTCTTCGCCTTTGGCTTTTTTGATTTTGAACCAAAGCAAATAAGCAATGGCAGCAACAGCGACTATAATGATAAAACGTGACATGGGTGTTGATTATACGGGCGTTAGTGTTTTGGTGAAATATAATTGATCAGAGTTTTTGGCCCATTATAATGAAGTCATGAATGAGACAATCGAAAATATACTGCAATACTGGTTTGGCGGTTTTCCTGACGCCTACACGGCGGATCTAACGCGCCAGAAAATGTGGTTTGAAGAAGGCCATAAATACGATCAGGAGATTTTTATCAATTTTGGCGCCGTTTATCAGCGCGCTGTCGAAGGTGAGCTTGAGCATTGGCTGGATATGCCCAGAGGACGGCTGGCCATCATTATATTGTTAGATCAATTCTCACGCCACATTCATCGTGGTACTGCCGAAGCCTTCGAGCAGGATGAAAAGGCGCAGTCGATTTGTCTCGAAGGTATTGGTGCTGGTGATGATATGAATCTACATCCAGTCGAGCGCAGCTTTTTCTATTTGCCGCTGGAACACGCCGAGGATGCCGATAAACAGAAGTACAGTGTGCAGGCCTATAATCAGTTGCTCGCCGATGTGCCAGAATCACATCAGCAGCCCTACAGGGAGATGCTGGAGTGGGCGATGAAGCACCATTATGTGATTGAATGCTTTGGCAGGTTTCCGGAGTTGAACGAAATTCTTGGTAGGGAAAGTTCACCGGAAGAGCTTGAATTTATTGAGAGGGATGAGTTTGCTTTCTTGTAGGCTTGACTAAATTCGACGGGAGTGAATTTGAACAGCTGCTTTTTAGCTGGCCCGTAGGGTAAAACACAGGATGTGTTTTATAATTTAACTCTGACATCTGGAGGTTAGTTGTTAATGTATTTGTCGCGTATTGCCCGACGTAAAATTTTACCAACATTGGTTTTGGGTAATTCATTGGTGAAAACAATAGTTCTTGGTACTTTGTAGGCAGTAAGGTTTTCGCGGCAAAAGGATTTGATATCGTCTTCTGATAATTCAGGATTTTTCTTAACGATCACTGCCAGAACCGACTCGCCACTCTTATCATCGGGTTTACCAACAACCCCCACTTCAAGCACGTTGGGGTGTTCGGCAATAACACTTTCGATTTCATTGGGGAAAACATTGAAACCGGAAACCAGTATCATATCTTTTTTACGGTCAACGATTTTGACAAAACCTTGATCATTCATAATGCCGATGTCGCCAGTGTGTAACCAGCCGTCAGCGCTGAGAACGTTGGCGGTTTCTTCGGGGCGCTGCCAGTAGCCCTGCATGACCTGTGGGCCGCGTATGCAAATTTCACCAGGTTCGCCGAGCACTACCTCATTCCAGTCGTTGTCCTGAATAGCAACCTCGGTCGATGGGATGGGCAGGCCAATCATGCCATTAAATTCTTCCAGGTTCATTGGGTTCATGCAGGCTGCGGGTGAGGTTTCAGTTAGACCGTAGGCTTCTACGAGTGTGCAGCCAGTGGTTTCTTTCCAGCGTTGAGCGACAGAGTGCTGCACCGACATACCGCCGCCGAGTGTGAGTGTCAATTTTGAGAAATCAACACTTTTGAATTCTGGATGATTGAGCAGGCCATTGAATAAAGTGTTAACGCCGGTGATGGCAGCAAATTTGAGATTTTTGATTTCTTTTACAAAGCCATTGATATCGCGTGGATTGGTGATTAGATAATTCATCCAGCCGTGCTTCATAAAAGTAAGGCAATTCGCGGTGAGCGAAAATATATGGTAAAGCGGCAGGGCGGTGATAATAATTTCGTGTTTATCACCGACCACTGGTTTTATCCATGCAGAAGCCTGCTGCATATTAGCGATCATGTTTTTATTAGTGAGTACCGCACCTTTTGATACACCTGTAGTGCCGCCCGTGTATTGTAAGAAGGCAATGTCATAAGGGCTTGAAGCTACCGTCTCGAAACGATGCTGCGCGCCGAACTTGAGTGCCTGTTTAAATGTGATGGTATTGGGAAGATTGTAGCTGGGTACCATTTTTTTCAGGTATTTAACTACCAGATTAATGACGGTGGATTTTGGGAATGGCAGCAAGTCACCCATGCGTGTAACAATAATATTTTTTACTTTGGTTTCTACAATGACCTGCTGTAGCACGTTGCAAAAATTTTCAACAATAATGATTGTTTCTGCGCCAGAGTCGTTGAGCTGATGTTTTAGTTCACGAGGTGTATATAAGGGGTTGGTATTAACAACCACCAGACCAGCGCGAAGGATGGCAAAAATAGAGATCGGATTTTGTAGCAGGTTGGGCATCATCACTGCAACACGGTCGCCTTTTTTCAGGCCCAGATCATTTTTAAGGTAAGCACCCAGTTGATCTGTGTAGTCTTTAATTTCGCGGTAGGTTAGTGATTTGCCAAAATTAGAAAAGGCAGGCAGCTCGGAATATTTTTCAATACTTTGATCAAAAACCTCGGCGATAGATGCATACTCATCAACAGAGATATTTTCAGGCATGCCTTCAGGGTAACTTTTTAACCAGGGCTTCATGTTTTTCTCATTTAAACTTACGCTAAATTCCTTGTCGTTAGAATAACGTGGTTAAGTTTTAATTTCACCTGATTTATTGATCTTTCCACCATAAAGAAAGTTCAGGGATGTAGGTAATAATCATCAGCCAGATAAACATCAACAGTAAAAAAGGCAGGGTTGATTTGAAGAGTTTAACAATGGGTTGTTTGAAGCGTTCACTGGCGATAAAGAGGTTGATGCCCATGGGTGGTGTCGAGTAACCGATTTCAAGATTGGCGAGAAAAATAACGCCGAGATGCACAGGGTCGATGCCATAACGTGTGGCGATTGGCAGAACAATTGGCACAACCACAACAATGGCAGAGAAGATATCCATTATTGCACCGACCACAAGCAGGAATAGATTGAGTAATAATAAAAATTGAAGTTTACTATCAATGTGCTGCTCCAAAAATCCCATAACTTTCATTGGAATTTGTGCATCGATTAATAAATTGGTGAGTCCGAGTGCGATCAGTAAAATAATAAGCAGGCTGCCAAACAGTATGCTGGCTTCAGTCAATATAGAAAATAACTGTTTCTGTAAATTGATCTGACGATAAACCACTGTTTCGATAAATAGCACATAGCCGGCGGTGACGGCGGCGGCTTCCATTATGGAAACAAAGCCACCAAAAATGCCGGCGATGATGGCGACTGGTAGCATTAGATCCCAGAAGGCACCACGCATACTGCTGATGAGTGCAGGTAGTTTGAACTCGATGCGCTCTATGGCATGTTGATGGCCAGTGAAGATGCTGTAAATGGCCAGCATGAGCATGAGTAAAAGTCCTGGGATAATGCCAGCCATAAATAATTGTTCGATGCTAACACCGGCAACAATGCCAAAAATTAAAATGGCGAGACTGGGTGGGAAAAGCAGACCCAGAGAGCCGGAGGTGGTGAGCAGTCCTAGTGAAAAGTTTTTTCTATAGCCCTCATTTTTGAGTATTGGGTATAGTAGGCCGCCGAGCGCAAGAATGGTGACACCGGAAGCGCCAGAGAACATGGTAAAAAAAGCACAGGCTCCGATGGCAGCGATGGCGATACCGCCGGGCAGCCAGCAGAAAGCAGCGCGAAAGAAAACGACCAGCCTTTGTGCGGCACCACCGGAAGTCATGATTGTGCCAGCAAGTATAAACAGCGGCAGTGCAATCATGTTGGGTGAAGCGGCTAATCGATTCATTTCGATGATGAGCAGATCCGGGCTGAGATCCGAAGTCTGGCTGGCCAGTAAGCCACCGGCACCCAGTGCTGAAAATAACGGTACGCCCAGCAAGGCGATAATAATTAGAAGAATGACGGCTAAGGTAATCATTATTCTTCTGGTACAGGGCAGACAGGTTTAAAGCAAAGAATAAAAAAGTGCAGACTGAGCAAAGCAAAGCCCAGTGGATAGATGAGGGTGAACGGTAAAGTCCAGCGTTCATTAGCGGGTGCGTATTGCCATTCATCCAGGCAAAACTGAATAGCAGGATAGCACAGTGCCGCACAAACCAGTGCGCTGAAAGCCCATAAGGGAGTACACAGTCGACCTCTCCATTGTTCACTTAATAAAGGCGAGAGTGCATCAATCCTGATATGGCGTAATTGTGGCGTAGCCAGTACCGCACCCATGGCTCCACAGACGAGTAATAAATGACGATTAATGATGTCGATTTCTGGATAGCCAAAATCGAGAATATTACGAATAATAAGCTGAAAAACTGACAGCGCCAGCAT
>JAGLQT010000087.1 GCA_023136715.1 Gammaproteobacteria bacterium
CACATCAGCCCCGATCATCAAGCCAGCAGGCACAACCTTTTCACGAATGTACCTGGCTGTTTTCTTTTCAATGGCTCGACGCTTTGAGTAATCGTTTCCCCAATCACTGAGGCCATGCTCGATGCTGGAAATAACATCTTCGTTTTGTTCGGTGGGTTTGAAATACTTTAATTTCCAGCGTTCATAATCGAAACCGTCTTGAGATTGTTGTTTGTAGGAATATGGCGAATTTATGAATTCGTCCATGTACTCACTGTTCGTGCGTTTTCTATCTTGGGTGTGGACTGTAAAAAGATCGGGGTCAAATTCAGGCATTAGAACCGGCCTTTTTACTTGCTCGATGGAATGCCACTCTGCACTTAGGAGAACAGAATTTCTTTGTTAACTCTTGGCCTTTGAATTGAAAATGCTGTGCTTCAGCTATAACAGCACCGCAATGTAAGCAGCGTTTTATCATTGTGTAACACCTTGCTGCAGGAAGATGTTACAAAGTAGGTTCTGGCTTAAATCATTCGAACCTAGACAGCGGGGTAATTTCGCTTTCGAGACAAACCCATTCATTAGCCGACATCCTTCGCCATTCTGACTGAATAATGTCTTCGCCGTTTATCTCTAGAGCAGAAAAAAGATCGTTGCTTTTTTGAAGTAGCCCGACAAACGCAACTCTCGCGGTTGACTCGACCAGACAAAACGCCCCGCCTGGCAAAAGTCGTCTGTGCTGTTTTAATGGCTCCGGCCAGTTCTTCGGCTTCATGTCTAGTGAGCATTTTAACTTTCCGCACAGACCGACGGTATGTCTCGCGTATTCCTTCAGGTAATTCTTGTTCATGATCTAGCCCTCTCTGAGAGAGAACATCATACACCTGAAACGGGCTGTAATCATTCATAACTGCGAATACCACCAGGCACAAAAAACGGAATAGCCACCAAGAATTGAGCAGGCAACAAAATCAGCGAGGCTTATAAATTCAGGAATCATGGCAAAACCTCCAAAGCTGGTTTTTTTACATAGTGAGTCATGTTTCTGGTTTTGATTTCAATCTCTGTTAGGTCTTCGAGAATGTTGTGATTCATGCGACGATATAAACCGGCGTTGGCGCGGTGGAAAAACTGCCATAAGTTTTCCTCAATGACCGTCTGCCCTCTTTGCTTGATAACAATCGTTACTTCGGTTTGTGGTGGTGTGAATTCTTTATTGCTCATGACTCAGCATCCACTGCCATTAAAAAACGTGTGTCAGCTATATTCATTAAGAAAAAATAATCGTTGTCCGCTTCGCGCATCGAAGAGCACAGAAGCAAATTAATTGCCGATAACTGGTGGCTGATTCGAATCCATACATCTCGACTATCAACTTGCTTAACTTCTCTCCACATCATTATCAAAGTTGCTTCAATAAAATCATTCTGGATGGTTATTGAATCGTCATCTAAAAATTCTTGTTTTTTTCTAAGCAACTCATTTTCGTCAAGCAGCTCATTCAGCAACGCATCGAATTGATCTGCATTTTCTGAAAATCTTTCTCGTATTAAAAAATTGTTCTTCATTGAATTTGCCCTCTCAAATTTCACATAAAAAAAGCCGCTTCAAAAATTGAAACGGCTTTTTACTTTTACTTTTTCTTTTTCGGTGTTGTTTTTTTTGCCGGTGTTTTTTCGTCTGGCTGTTCGCAGTAATCACGAACGATTTTTAAATCATCATCGCGACCATGCGTTTTCATTTCGGATTTTTCGATAGCATCAGCCATGGCTTCCATGGCTTGCTTGTTTGTGATTCTTGGCATGATTCGCCCTCTCAGTTCTCGCCCTTCCTTATCGAGTGAATGGTGGAACCAGGGGCGCATCGCTTGGAAATTCACTCCCCTGGTCCCGTGTGAATGAAAGGGCATCTCTCGATCACAGGGCGAATATATCCCATACCCTTGACGTACGACAAGCCCCTAGGCGATTGGCATTACAAGCATTTGGGGCTATTATCGGATTAGAAGCAAAACAAACAGAAAGGGCAAACGATCATGAATTCTTGCGAATGGCTAGACCGTATAAAAGAGGAATTTCAATTAGTTAGTGACTACCAACTTTCAAAAAAGCTAGGTATTCGCACACAACGAATAAGCAACTATCGAAATAACGTATCTCACATCGATGATGAGCTGGCAATCAAGATAGAAAACTTGTTAGAGCTACCAGCCGGAACAGTGCTATTAGACATGCACGCCGCACGATCAAAATGTTCGCAAGCCGCCAAAATACTCGCCAAAATTTCCAAAGAAATCGGAGCCGCTGCAGCTGCAATTTTGTTAGCAGTTTCAACCATGTACGCCACGGTCGCCCCTGCCCCTGCTCAAGCTGAAATTTCGGATGATTCCCCGATAATCTATATTATGTTAAATATGGTATTTGTACCCAAAACGATGGAATATATAAAAGTTTCATAGTGTTAGCTCTGCTCTGTTAGAATTCATTTCGTTTTATTTTGCCAGAGCACTTTCCCGTTATGAAGAATGCAGTACTTGAATTACATATAGATAATCCAGCTAAAGACCCTGCTAACAATTCAGCCAGAACTAAACTGGCCAGAATGTGGCTGACTTTGGGCATATCAGCATTGGTGGCTTCCGGTTTTTATTCAATTCTGCTGGTGTTATCCAGGACACCAGCGATACAGGATATGATCCCGCTGCTGGATTTCTTCCATATCGCCCTGGTGATTCATGTCGATCTGTCGGTATTGATCTGGTTCCTGGCTTTCGAAGGTGTGCTCTGGGCGCTGCATGATAATGGACGTTTTCCATTGATGGCCAGGCTCAGTTTCTGGTTGTCTGCGGTGGGTACCGTGATTATCGCTATTTCCCCATTTTTAGGTGCAGACCAGCCTTTAATGAATAACTATGTTCCCGTTTTGGTGAATCCAGTCTATTTCAGTGGATTACTCATGTTTGCAGCTGGTTTTCTTCTTCTGGTATTACGGGCGTTATTTTTTAGTAATAACAGCCAGTCATCTTCAGCATTTTCTTTTGCATTAAAAGCGGCCGCCTTCGCTGCTCTGCTCTCAATGATAGCGCTGTTAATGTCATATTCTGGCCTGCCCACTGAATTAAAAGGCGTTACTGATTTTGAAGTGTTGTTTTGGGGTGGTGGTCATATTTTGCAATTTACCCATAGTATTTTGTTGTTGCTAGTCTGGTTATGGCTGGCTTCGGTAACGGGTTCAAAAATTAATATTAAACCGACAACGCTGCGTGTGTTATTTGCGATTGCATTGCTGCCGGTACTGTATGCAATCCCGATCTATGCGATGTACGATGTTACTTCGATCGAGCATAGAAATGAGTTTACTCAATTGATGAGGTTTGGCGGTTTGACGGTTTTACCATTGATGTTAATCGTGATTGTTAGCATATTTTCAACACCTGCCGTCGATGTATCGATGCGCCCTGCTCGCAATGCATTGCTGGCATCGATAATATTATTCGGCACTGGTGGTGTTCTTGGTTTTATGATTGAAGGTATAAATGTAGTTATCCCCGCGCACTATCATGGATCGATTGTTGGTGTGACTCTGGCCTTTATGGGATTGACATATTATCTGCTGCCAAAACTGGGTTTTAGATCTGCTGTTTCGCGTGCAGCAAGAATTCAGCCCTGGGTTTATGGTGGTGGCCAGATGATGCACATTCTTGGTCTCGCATGGTCGGGTGGTTATGGGGTGCAGCGTAAGACGGCAGGCAGTGCGCAAGGACTGGATAACCTCCCCGAAATCGCTGGCATGGCGATGATGGGACTGGGAGGCTTAATTGCAATTATTGGCGGGCTGATATTCGTTGTGGTTACGATTAAAGCAATGTTACCCGCGAAGGCTAAATAAGATTAGTTTAAGCTTTGGTTACAGCTTCTGCTTCGCCTTGCTCTGAGGTGTTTCTAACTAAGACAATGAAACCCAGAGCAAGCATAATGGCACCGCTTAAGGAGACAAGAACCTGGTTTCGTGAGAATGAAGTTTTACGATTTTCTTTAAAAGATAATGTAGGTTTTTCTTCTGGCAACCATTCGCCTTCCAGTTCGTATTTAATGTATCCCTCAAAGTCGTAGCCAAACTTGTGATCGCCTAATTTGTAATAGAAGTCACCATCTATTTCCTGCCTGATTGTTTTAAAGGCTAAATCTCTTCTAAAGCCTTTGACAAAGTTCTTATTTGAATCGAGCACACTGATAACAATTTTAAAATCTTTATTTTCTATATCTCTATTGGGTTGTACTAACCAGAATGAAATTTTCTTTTTGTCGTTATTATTGAAGGCAATGGTTTCAGTTTTCTTTTCAAGATCTATATCATGAGATTCCACATCCATATACAGCTGACTGGAAGAATCAATAATGGCATCGATAGAGCTAGTGTTAATCATTAACAGGCCGACAACCATGATGATGATGCCTGTGGCTACTTTTTGTTTGTTCATTGTTTATCTCACTGCGGCTTCAAATGGTTCTGTATGAAGCGATAAGGTTTTAAAATTGTATCCTGGTGTGATTGTAATTAGCTGGTCGGCTAAGCGATTGTGGCTCTAATTAAATCTTTCTGTAATCTTTATAAAGTCATCAGCGATGGTTTGTGCATTATGCGGTGCGGATGACAAAGCTCTGAGTTGACCCTTGGTATCGATCAGCATGATGGTGACGGTGTGGTCGATCAGGTAATTCCCTTCCCCGCTTTCATCCTGTCTTTTCTGGCTCATGATGCCCAGATTTTTTGTCAGCGCTTGAATTTGTTCAGTGCTGCCAGTGAGTCCGATAAAATCTTTATTGAACCAGGGGATGTAATCGGCCAGTGTTGCAACGTCATCACGTTCGGGATCCAGCGTTATAAAAATAGTCTGAGGCAAAATGGGGGCGTCCATTTCATACAGAATTTTATTCACGCGGTTCAAAGTATTAAGCGTGGTGGGGCAGATGTCGGGACAATGGGTGTAGCCAAAGTTGAGCAGGCTCCACTGCCCTACCAGGTTGTCCTGGTTAAATGCATTACCGTTATGATCACTTAAGCGAAATGAAGTGATTGGTGAAGCCTCGTGGAGAATGGTGGCTGAAATTCCATCGTCCATATACGGACCATTATTATTGGTGTTTCCATATTTTAGAAACAGCCATTGAGCCAGTATCGATAAAACCAGAATGCTAGCTACGACAAGGTAGAGCGCCCTGGGTGCTTTAACTTTATTTTCAGGCATGGGTTTTGTTACATAAAGTTACGAATCAGTAGCCGTGCATAGTGATCGACTAACAAAAAGGTAAACAGCAAGCTGAGATAGAGTATGGAATAGCCGAAGGTTTTCATGGCCAAGGCATCTGAATCGGTATAGTAGAGTTTGATGGCATAATAAAGAAAACCAATGCCAAGGGCGATGGCACCACTGAGATAGATCAGGCCGCTCATTTGAATGAAAAAAGGCAATATTGAAATGGCGACTAGAAGAATGGTATAAATCAGAATTTGTTTCTTGGTGGCAGCGACGCCGTGCGTTACCGGTAACATTGGAATACCTGCTGCTCGGTATTCCTCACGACGTTTTATTGCCAATGCCCAGAAGTGCGGAGGTGTCCAGATAAAGATAATCAGGAACAACAATAGTGCCTCTGGCGGTACGTCATTAGTCACGGCTGCCCAACCCAATAACGGTGGTGCGGCTCCTGCGGCACCGCCCAGAACGATATTCATCGGTGTGGTTCTCTTCAGGTACATCGTGTAGATAACGGCATAACCGATTAAAGACAGAAATGTTAAAACTGCAGTGAGATTATTAACGAATACAACCAGAATATAACTCGAGATTGCCGCCAACGTTAAAGAGAAGATTAATGCCGCGTATGGCGGTAAATCACCCTGTGGTAATGGCCGGTTGCTAGTTCGATCCATGACACCATCGATACGAAAATCGACCCAGTGATTCATTGCTGCACCAGATGCAGCACCGATACCTATCCCCAGTGTGCCAAACAGCAATGCATGCCAGGGAATGCCATCAGGTGATGCCAGCAGCATACCAACGACGGTAGTAAAGATAATCAGCGAAACCACTTTAGGCTTGCACAGAGCCCAGTAACTTTTATAGTTAATGGAAGTAATCATATTAAGGGCTTTTTCATGCATGGTGGCTATTCTAACTCATTGTTTACAAAAAAAGAGAGGGTTTTTACACCCTCTCCTTCAGTAAAGCTATTTTTTAGGTTTAAGCTTTGTTGGTGCCATATTCGTATGGCCCCCAGCCTTCCTTAATCGTCGGTACGGCTTCCCAGTTACCATGTGCTAATGGTGGAGAGGTCGTTGTCCATTCGAGTGAACGTGAGCCCCACGGGTTGTCGCCAGCAGGTGCGCCTTTGAACATGCCATGTATCCAGTTAATCAGGATAACAATAAAACCAAGAGCAATAATAGCAGCACCTACAGTCATAACTACATGGAATGACTCTGCTTCGGGGAACTGTTGATAGTCCCAGTATCTACGTGGCATACCAGTAGTAACACCTACTACCATCATTGGGAAAAAGATGGTGTTTACTCCGATGAATGATAGCCAGAAACCGATTTTACCCCAAGTTTCATTGAACATTCTGCCAGTGAATTTTGGATACAGGTAGTAAACGCCACCAAAGATGGAGAAAGTACCCGCAACCGCCATTACATAGTGGAAGTGGCCAATAATGAAATAGGTATCAGAGACGTGTAAATCCAGTGATACGATCGCTAAAGGAATACCTGTTAAGCCACCAATCAGCATCAGGAAAATCACTGACAGGCCATAAAGCATCGGTGTTTTGAAGCTGATAGAGCCTTTAAACAATGTACCGATCAGGCTGATGAACAACAGTCCTACGGGAACACTGATCATTAGTGTGGTGACCATCTGGCCAACACGTAGCCAGTCAGGCATACCTGTTACATAAAGGTGATGAATCCAGACTTCACCAGCCAGTAGAACGATACCACCTATGCCGCCATAGATCGCAGCTTTGTAGTTGAAGATACGGTTGCGAGCAAAAGTAGCAACTATATCAAACACGATACCAATGAATGGCAGGAAGATGACGTATACAGCAGGATGTGAGTAGAACCAGAATAAATTCTGATAGATCAGGACATCACCACCAGCGGATGGATCAAAGAAGTGTGTGCCGACATATTTATCGAGCATGATCATGGTCACTGCTGTACCCAGTACTGGTACGAAAATCAGCTGCAGGATAAATGCACCATAAGTACACCATGTAAAGACGTTCAACTGATTCCAGCCAATGCCCGGTGCACGCATAAATGTAATGGTAGTTAAGAAGTTAACGCCACCTAGGATTGATGCAAAGCCCAGTAGTAATACCGTGAATGTGTACAAGGCGGTGTTGCCCGGTGTTAGTACAGAATATGGAGGGTAGCCTGTCCACATAACATCAGGAGGATTAGGAACAACAAAGGTCATTAGGGCAAGAATAATGCCCATGTAGAACAACCAGACACTCAGTGCATTAACGCGCGGGAAAGCAACGTCACGAGCGCCAATTTGCAGAGGGATAAGATAGTTGGCAAGGAAACCTGTTAATGCAGGAATCTGGAAGCCAAGAATCATAGCTGCACCATGGAAATACAACCAGACGTTATAGTCGTTAGGGTTGTTAGTAATAGTTGGTCCCATTGCGCTAAGTTCTGTACGCATTAATAAAGCCATTATGCCAGCTAGTGCGAATGCTGCGATTGAACCAATAAGATACAACAAGCCGATTTTTTTATGATCAGTTGTAAATATCCAGTCTTTTAATACATTCATCATCTCAAGAGTTCCCCTTGAATATATAGATTATTATTAATTATTAAAGTATTTAGTTTGAAGCCAGGTTCTGTTCTAATTTTTCTGCTTCAGCTTTATACCAGGCGGTAAATTCGGCTTCTGGCATTGCAATAATCTTGCCCGCCATACGTGAATGCAATAATCCACAGTACTCTGCACAGGTAACTACATGCTCACCCGGTTCCTGCGGGTAAAACCAAATGTAAGTTACACGACCAGGCATTGAGTCTTCCTTAATTCTAAAGTCAGGAATGTAGTGACTGTGCAGTGTGTCGCGACTAGTCATACGTAATGCAATAGGCGTACCTGCAGGAACGCGTAATTCGTTGTAAGTTTTAACGCCATTTGGATAGGTGTAATCCCAGGTCCACATCGCCGCTTCCAGCTTAATTTCCATGCTGTTTTCAGGCACATTGCGGTAATCGTTATACAGTTCCCAGCCTTTGGCAGCCATATATAGATCGTCTGCGAGGAACATGAAGACAGGAATAACGGCCCAACCGATAGCAGAAACTGTGCTCATTGGTTTTTGTGAGCCTTCATCATCATCACCACGGCGACGGTACTTGATCATGAAATAAAGTAAAATGGCAGCAAAGATGACACCGATGATAGTGATATCAACCATCACTTCATACCATAGGTGATCAAAGCCTTTTACATTGTCAGCAATTTCTTTTGCGTACCCAGTGGCTGGCATAAGAATGGCCATAAAGCCGATTAAGGATGATGTCAGGCTTAAGCCTGTCATTCCGAACTTGTGCATGTTTTATACTCCTGGTTTTTCTTCTTATTGATCTTCACCCTAAAAGCGAAGAGCGTTATAAAAATCCCTGATAATAGGGATGCAACTCCCACTACCAGCGGTATATTTAACGTGTACTTACCTTCTTCAAAGTTATAGCTAAAGCAAACGCCTACTAAAATATCAATGACTCTTCCTGCCTGAGAAATATTCTCCCAATCTGCATCGACCAGTGCCAGGTTTAAATCTCTAACCGTAAATTCTGCGCCGTGCAAATAACGTGCAACACGTCCCTTAGGGGTTACAAATATAAAAGCATTTGGGTGTATAAATACTTTGTCTCTTGATGACCAGAAGTACCGTATACCCAAACTTTCGGTAAGACGTTTTATGTCTTCCGGGTTCTTCATTACTGAAAGCTTCCAACGATCTTTCAGGTCTTCAGGCACCCCTACTTTGTGGTGGCTGAAATGACCCAATGATTTAACATTATCGTTTTTATCAAATGATATTGTTAAGGCACGATAGTCGCGCGTCGGCTCACTTTCTTTTAGTTCTTTTAAACGCTGAGCTAGATACTTGTTTAATGTTTCGCAAACACCATCGCAGGTGTAATAAGAAAATAGCAGTATCAAAGGTTTTCCCATCTGCTCGGCTAATGTGAACTCTTCCCCGTTCTCGTCTAACAGGACAAAGTTTTGATCCAACGGTGTGCCGAGGAATTTTGCTTCATCAATTCTTACAACACCGGGATCTAAAGTTGAATTCACATTCCCGTCATTAACTGCATTGGCTTGTGCGCAAGCAAATAAACAAAGCACTAGCGCAAAGGCAAATTTATAATAGCTTTTAGTTTTCAAAACAAAGTTTAGTTATTTAAAACTGTATCCCGGCTTAAAAAAATGATTACCAAAAATACATTTGAGAGACAACAAAGAACCAGATGATGTCTACAAAATGCCAGTATAAAGAACCTGTTTTTACAACCACATGATTTATCGTACCATTCAGTGCAGGAAGCAGGATGGCGATAAAGATACCGAGGCCAACAATTACGTGAGAAGCATGTAATCCGGTTATGGTGAAAAATACTGAGCTATAAATATTGGTTGAGATTACAAAACCTTCATGAAATAAGTGGTTCCATTCATACATAGACATGAGCAGGAAGGTTAGGCCCAGACCCATAGTAATCATCAATAATTTCTTAAAGCCTGCTTCATTACCTTTATCCAGTTCCTCTTCTGCAAAATGAATGGTGAAACTTGAAGAAACAAGGATCACAGTCATGATCAATGGCATCACTGTTGGCATATCAATGGTACCTGCAGGTGGCCATTCAGGTGCATTCAGTCGCATGATCCAGTAACTGGCAAATGTTGGTAAGAAAATCAGTGCTTCAGCAAGGATGAACCATCCCATTGCACTAAAGCCAAGGCCGCGCATCTCTGGAAATTCTGCGCCTCCGATTGCCTCACGTACCCATCCAGCAATTCCCATGATGATGAGCGGTGCGCCTATGACTAAACAGACAAAGGCTGCAAGGGGCTGGTGGTTAACAAATTTAAAAATAAATGCGAGAGGTATGAGAAATAGTATACCGATACTAATTACCAGGGGCCATGGCGTTGTTGGTGCGCCATGTGCGTGTGCTGCATGATCACTCATGTTCCGAAATCCTCAGAAATTATTAATTATTATTGTGTTTATCTAAACTGGTATTGTTTTACTTTAAGCTGCTGAAGTAAGCCGCTACATTGGCAACAGCTTCTGCATCTAGAGATTGAGCCACAGGTGTCATCATGTCGTTCTTTCTGTTGCCGTTCTGGAAATTCTTAAGCTGATTTTCAATGTATTTAACATTCTGGCCCGCAAGGTTTGGCCATTCTGGATTCATGGCATGACCATCAGCACCATGACAACCTGCACAAATTGCAGCTGTTCCCTTGCCCGCTTCAATGTCTGCTGCGTAGCAGTTAGCGAAGGTGAACAATGAACAGAAAATTCCTAATATTGTTACTTTTTTCACTCTAATATCTCCAATTATTGTTATTGATTATCTGGAGTGGTTGTCGTGCGGAATCTTATTTTCTTGAATTAAACCTTAGGCAAATTCAGTAGTGAATCCCGCATGTCACCTGGAATTTATACCTGCCCAGATTTGATGGCAGAATACTAGCACTTGCAGTGGTGTCTTTCAATAATGAGTATAAGATTTATTATCATTATTGCTATTAAAACTATAAAGCGGCGAGAAATATCACTCTGCCCCCATTATTTCTTTTAAAAATCACAACTTAGGTTTATTTGTATTAACTTTTCATATATCTATATTAGCTAATTATTATATTATTAATATGAAAAAATAAGCAGCCTATGAATAGTTGATGAAAAGAATGGATAAATATCAATGTAGAGAAATATGTATATTGATGCACATATAAGAAATAGACGAATATTGAAACGCGCTGATGTTGAATGAAGATATGAGCCATATGCTGGCTTTTGTGGTACTGCGAGGTTAAATCAGGACGGCATAGGCTGGATGCTTGTCGTCCTAAAAAAGATCTTTGAGGGGGTGTTAGTTGAAGGAGCTATCCCCTTCTCCTGATCATCAAATGCTGAAACTTGAGTTGAAAATGGTCAGGGCCATCGGAGTTCAATGGCCCTGTCAGCATCAATGCTTATGGGCGGTCATCCACCACTTCTTCTTTGGCGTGAGTCAGGAAGTCCTGCTTGGTAATGTTCATCGCCATCAATGTACTACTGGCAACATAGACAGAAGAATAAGTACCAATAACAACGCCAAT
>JAGLQT010000088.1 GCA_023136715.1 Gammaproteobacteria bacterium
TTTTTAGCGCCCTTACCGTTCAGGCTAACACTAACAGCAGGCACACCTTTATCTGTATCAATGGTTGAAGCCGCGTCGGTGATCATGTCACCGGTGACGATAACGCGACGGCTGAGTAAAACCGGGTTGCCATTACGTTCGTGATACATTAGAGCTTTTACCGGAACACGGCCTGAGTCTTCAGCGCTATACCAGTCTGTGACGTCACCTTCTGTGAGCCTGAATTCAAGCGTGGCGGTGCCACCCAGAATGGCTTTGGCACGAGCAGAGTCCTGAACGCCGGGTAGTTGTACTACGATGCGTGAATCGCCCTGCTGTTGAATAATGGGTTCGGCTACGCCCAGTTCGTTGACGCGGTTACGTAAGGTGATAATGTTTTGTTGTAAGGCAAACTTCTTTTCATCACGGATAGCGACTTCAGTTAATTTTGCACTAATGCTGAGCTGTTCGTCATTCAGGATGAATTCCAGTTGGCGGAATTGTCTTTTCAGTATGGGCAGTGCATTGTTCAAGTTTTCTGCATCACGAAATTCAACATATAGAGTGTTGTCATCACGACGTACACCGCGATAGCGAATTTTTTCTTCACGTAAATAGCTGCGAATATCAGTAAGCAGGCTTTCTTCAACGCGTTTGATGGCGGCATGCATATCAACTTCCATCAGGAAGTGAATGCCACCGCGTAAATCAAGGCCCAGATACATGGGTGATGCATTGAGTGAGCGTAGCCAGTCAGGTGTGGCGGCAGCAAGATTAAGTGCGACCAGGTATTTTTTATCCAGTGCGTCTTTTAATGCGTCAGCGGCTTTGAGTTGTATCAGTTCGTCATCAAAACGAACTAATACTTTTTTATCTGCAAGTTCCGTTTGCTTGAAGGCGATGTCTGCCTTGCTCAAAATCTGTTCAATCGCCAGACGATCACCTTCTTCAAGCGCCTGTGATCGATGAGATATTTGAACAGAGGGGTCTTCCCCGTAGAGGTTGGGTAATGCATAGATACTGCCTGCAACTAGTACAATGGCTAGCATCAGGTATTTCCACAATGGATACTGGTTCAGCATGGCTGATGGCTTCCTTAAACTTTATTGTTGTTCTTTAATAGTGCCTTTAGGCATGATTGCCTGTATTGAATTCTTTTGTACATGAATGAATGCATCTTTACTGATTTCTAAAGTGACAAAGTTTTCACCAACATTGGTGATCTTGCCTAATAGACCACCAGTGGTGATAACTTCTTCACCTTTTTGAATGCTGGCAACCATTGCTTTATGTTCTTTTTGACGTTTGCTTTGTGGGCGAATCAGGAAGAAATAGAATAGTATGACCAGGCCGATAGGCAGTATCAGTGAAGCGAGTGGATCTCCCTGTGCGGTAGCAGGTGCGGCGGCGGCCATTGCATCGGATATAAAAAAGCTCATTGGTGTCCCCTGTTGATTTCTGGTATCTAATTCTTAAAGCGCGATATTATGCCACAGATACCCCGCAGGATAAGGGCTAATCCTGCATTTTGGCGTAGAAATCCTCAGCAAATTGCTCGAAGCTGTCCGATTCAATCGCTGAGCGTATATCACGCATCAAATTCTGGTAATAATGCAGGTTATGTATGGTATTTAGTCGTACGCCCAGAATTTCTTTGCACTTATCAAGGTGCCTGAGGTAGGAGCGACTGTAGTTTTTACAGGTGTAGCAATCACATTGCTCATCGAGTGGTCGAATGTCATCAGTGTATTTGCTGTTTCTGATTTTGATGATGCCTTTACTAGTATACAGAAAGCCTGTTCTAGCATGGCGCGTTGGGATTACGCAGTCGAACATATCAACGCCGCGACGTACTGCTTCGATAATATCTGAAGGTGTACCGACGCCCATGAGATAGCGAGGTTTATCCTCTGGCAGTAAAGGTAGTGTTTCATTCAATACATTATTGCGTTCATCTTCAGGTTCACCAACAGACAGGCCACCAATAGCGTAACCATCAAAACCAATTTCAGTGAGCACTTCAGCAGATCGATGACGTAAGGAAGGATACATGCCGCCCTGCACGATGCCGAATAAAGCATTGGGGTTACCTTCGTGGGCTTTTTTACAGCGATCTGCCCAGCGCAAAGACAGCTCCATCGATTCACTGGCTTCGGTCTCAGTCGCGGGATATGGTGTGCATTCGTCAAAAATCATCACGATATCGGATCCCAGGTCTTTCTGTACCTGCATAGAGCTTTCTGGCGTGAGCTCAACCTTGGAGCCGTCGATAGGTGACTGGAAAACTACGCCCTTCTCTGAGATCTTGCGCATCTTGGCCAGGCTGAA
>JAGLQT010000089.1 GCA_023136715.1 Gammaproteobacteria bacterium
CGGAAATGAACAAAAATGTCTTCACCATTTTCACGGGTAATAAAGCCAAAACCTTTGGCTGCATTGAACCATTTCACGGTGCCTGATTCACGGCCAGAGCCGATCTTGATGGCTTTATGGGATGTACTCGATAGCTTGCTGGTAATGATGCAGGCGACCAGAATACTGATGAATGAAATTAACAATAATGGAAATTGTGCTGAGCTGAATTCGATACTGGCTGAACCACTGTGCATTTTCAGGCTGACAACGGTAGCGATGACAGATGTAATGGCGCTAATGATGATTATTTTTATGAATTTATTCATGGTAATTATTTGATACCTCTAAAATGACTGTTGTATAAAATTGTGAATATTCAGCTTGATAAGGTTGTAGGGCTGAACAGGTGAGAGTATACCTGACGATAAGGTGGACTTATATTTTTTTGTTGGCGATTTTTGCCATCAATTCCTCAATCGGAGTTTCATCGGGAAGTTGAAGATGAAAGCCATTTTCTTTTAAATTTTCCATGATTTTTTCTGGGGTTTCCCTGGCAAGCTTCCTGTTTGAGTCAATTTCCAGTTCCATGGCAAATGTAATAATACCAAGGCTATTGAAGATTTCTTTGGGCACGTTTGAGAAATCATCTTCTTCGGCCAGATAAATATACATATCTGGCTTTCGACTGCATCTATATATATAGGCTTTCATCGTTCTCAGTTATTCCAGTCTTGTGATGCTTAAACACTTTGCTATTTAATATTGCTCAAAACTTTTTTAGCAGCTGCTATGGTTTTATCTAACTCGTCGTTAGTGTGCATGGTAGAAACAAAACCGGCTTCATAAGCAGAGGGTGCCATATAAACGCCTTCATCCAGCATGCCGTGGAAGAACTGTTTGAATTGTTCAAGATTGCATTGTGTAGCTTGCTCAAAGCTGTTCACTTTCTGTTCTGAGAAGAACAGTCCAAACATACCGCCAACACGGTTACAGGTCATGGCGATGTCAGCTGAACTGGCCGCATCCAGAATACCGTTGGTGAGGTATTCCACTTTTTTGGATAGCTCATCAAAAAATCCGGGTGCTGAGATTAGCTCCAGTGTTTTCAGGCCAGCGGTCATGGCGATGGGGTTACCGGATAAGGTGCCTGCCTGATAAACAGGGCCAAGCGGTGCGATTTTTTCCATGATTTCGCGCTTGCCGCCAAAAGCACCGACGGGCATACCGCCACCGATGACTTTGCCCAGCGTAGTTAGATCGGGTGTAATGCCGTAATGGCTTTGTGCGCCGCCCAGGGCAACTCGGAAACCGGTCATGACTTCATCAAAAATCAGCACAACGCCGTGCTGCGTGCAGAGCTTACGAATACCTTCGAGAAAGCCTTCAACGGGTGGGATGCAGTTCATATTTCCAGCCACCGGTTCGATGATGATGCAGGCGATTTGATCACCCAGTTCGGTCAGTGTTTTGGACACCTGTTCCAGATTGTTATAAGGCAGAGTCAGTGTGTGCTCAGCCAGGCTAGCGGGTACACCCGGTGAATCGGGTACGCCCAGCGTCAATGCACCGGAGCCTGCTTTGACCAGCAGCGAATCAGAATGGCCGTGGTAGCAGCCTTCAAATTTGAGAATTTTGTCGCGACCGGTATAACCGCGTGCCAGGCGAATCGCGCTCATGGTGGCTTCGGTGCCAGAGCTGACCATGCGTACCATTTCCATGGAGGGCACAATTTCACAGATTTTATCGGCCATGGTGGTTTCAATTTCGGTAGGAGCGCCGAAGCTGAGGCCGTTATCTGCTGCGGCTTTCACTGCGGCGATGACTTCAGGGTGTGCATGCCCCAGAATCATTGGACCCCATGAACCAACATAATCGATATATTGTTTGCCCTGGGTGTCGTGAATGTATGCACCTTTGGCTTTTTCTATGAAAACAGGGTCGCCGCCAACGCCTCGAAATGCCCGTACCGGCGAGTTAACGCCACCAGGAATGTGATTTTGTGCGGCCTGAAATTGTTCGTGCATCGTGCTCATAGCTGGTACTCGTCTGGCGATATTAAAAACAGGGTGTGATTTTAACTGAATAGGTGTGCAATTTGTGAGGCGGTTTTTTGAATATCATCACTGGCGAATAAATCAGTGATGATCGCTGTCATATCCGCGCCCTGTTCAACTAGTGTGTTGGCGTTATCTGCGGTGATGCCACCGATGCCGCATACTGGAATATGCAATTTCTGTTTGGCAGTCTTGAGTAATTCGAGGCTGGCAGTGCGTGCCTGAGGTTTAGTTAGTGAGGGGAAGAAGGCTCCAAAGGCAACGTAACTGGCGCTGGCTTTTTCGGCCTCAATCGCAATATCGAGCTGGTCGTAGCAAGAGATGCCGATAATAGAATTCTCACCTAATCGCTGGCGAGCCAGGCTGATCGATGTGTCATCTTTACCCAGATGCACTCCATCAGCCTGTATTGTATAGGCTAGCTCAATATCATCATTGATGATGAGAATGCTATTGTTTTGTTCACAGAGTTTTTTAAGGGCTGAAGCCTGTGTGAGACGCTTTTCTGTATCGCTGCTTTTATCGCGATATTGAATTAATCTGGCACCTCCCAGCAAGGCATATTCAGCTTTAGCGAGGAAGTTTGTTTCGCTCATTAAACGCTCATCAGTGATGGCGTAAAGTCCACGCAGTTTATGCGGATTCAATAGCAGGCTCTCAACTGGCTTTGTTTATATCGGTGTTTTTCAGCCAGAAAAAACGATCAGGATGGTATTGTCCCATGCCAATACGCCTTCCGTTGACCAATGTTTTATGGGTGTAGTCTAGCGCGTGATGAACTGCGCTGGCTACATCCAGTTTCATCGCTAATAGAGCGGCAACACTGGCGGCGAGAGTGCAACCTGAGCCGTGGTATTTATGTGGTAAGCGTTCATAGTGGAACTGTTCGAGTTCACGATGATTGCTGTATAAAGTATGCACAACATCACTGGTTTTGCCGTGGGTGCCTGTCAGCAGAACATATTCACATTCGGTTTCCAGCAGGCCCATGGCGGCAGCGGCGGCTGTGTCAGAGCCTGGCGTTAAAGCGTGGGCTTCAAAAATATTGGGGGTTAAAACGGTGGTCAGTGGTAGCAGTAGCTCGCGTACATTATCGACCAGGTCACTGGTGCTGAGAGAACCATCATTCTCAGTGCTGAAGACAGGGTCATAAACGACGTTGATTTCGGGGTAGTCTATTAAAATCGAGTGGATGGCCCGAGCAATTTCTGCGCTGCCGACCATGCCAATTTTAATCACGCTAACAGGCATGTCTTCAAGAATTGCGCGTGCCTGTTCGATGATTAAATCGGCAGGCATGGGTGAAAAAGAGATTACATTTTGTGTGTCCTGTACCGTGGCGGCGGTAATAATTGGCGCGGCCATGCTGCCGTGACTGCTTATCGATTCAATGTCCGCCTGTATACCGGCACCACCAGAAGGGTCGAGGCCAGAAAAACACATAACAACAGGTAAAGAAGTTTCGCTCATGGATATAAGTTTATGCTTGTGTGTTTGCAAAGCAAGCATCAATTTGATCAATCGTGTATTAAAGAAGCTTAAGTGATATTGACTCTGTTAATGGCTTAACCTGAATGACCTGTGGCGTGCTTCACCCATAATAGTCACTGTTAGTTTTCGTTCTATGGGTGCTGATTTGTATTCCCAAAGAAAAATGCCTTGCCATACGCCAATGCCAGGTTTGCCATTAGTAATTGGTATGGTGAGTTCATTTTGTGAGCGTGCATGCTTCATCGCTGGCGGCACGGCATCCATGGCGCTGTTGATGTTTTCATTGCTGTCGATACTGCTGGGCGCAAGCTGAGCCATGAAATCGGCGGTCATGTCTTTTGTAGAATCATCGGCGGTGTCGCTAATAAGAATAGCGGATGAACTGTTGTGAATAAAAAGATGACAGGTGCCGGTGTGTATTTTTGAAGTCTTAATTATCTTTTCAATCAGCTCAGTGATTTCATAGGCACCCTGACTGTGTTCGGCGAGCTGTAAAGTATTTTGATATAGCATTAAAAATTAGACTCTGATTATTCGCCAATAATGGTAATACTAAGATTACGTTTAAAGGAACTGGTTCTGTGTTCCCAGAGATAAATACCCTGCCATATGCCAAGGCTTTCTTTGCCGTCATGAACAGGAATAGAAAGCGAACTTTCGGTTAGAACCGTACGTACATGTGCGGACATATCATCGGGGCCTTCATCAGTATGTTTGAATAAGTTATCACCGTCAGGCACCAGGCGCTTCATGAAGGCATCCAGGTCGGTTCTGACCGTTGGATCGGCGTTCTCGCATAAAATTAACGATGCGCTGGTGTGCTGAATAAAAATTTGGCAAATGCCGGTTTTAACGCCAGATTTTTTAATAACATCACTGATCTGCTGGCTGATGTTGTAGGTACCACGTCCATCAGTAGAAAAACGCAGTTGTTGCTGATGAACCATTAGTATCTCCTGTTTGGTGATCTGCCAGAGCTGCCCTGACAATCAATGAGCTGATTATAGGTTTTGTTGGCAGTTTATGAACTGTTTATTTAGTGAATTCATAATTTCAAACCAGACCTCTTTACCCGGTGGTATAAAAATACCGACAGGGTCGAGCATGGCAGTTTTAGCTTTGCTATTTGTCTGTAGTGATTTCAGTATGGCTGGTTCAGTGGGGGCATCATAATAAATGCATTCAATGTCCTGTTCTTTAATCAGCGTTTTCAGTTCACTAATACGACGTGCACCTGGCTGTAGTTCGGAAGCAGCAATAAAGCCCGCATTATGTAAGCCAAATTCAGCTTCAAAATATTGATAACCATCGTGGTAAGTGAGGAAAGGACTTTTGATGGTGCTTAATGATTGCTGCAGGTTTTTTCTTAATTGAGCAATTTGATGGTGTAGTTGCTGGCTATTGGACTGATATTGTTGTCTATGTTCTGGGTCGAAACGGATAATTTGCTGGCTGATGGCATCGACCAGAATGTCAGCATTATGCGTATCCAGCCAGAAGTGAGCATCCAGCTTTGAAAGACCATGGTCTGTTTTATTGTGGCGGTGTTCATCATGGGCGTGCTCATTATCCATTTGGCGTAATGGCAATAATTTTAGTCCCTGAGTCTGGATCAGTGGAACAGATTTTTGTTTGTTCCTGAGACTGCCAAGTATTCGTGGCATAAAACTTTCCATGCTCGGGCCAATCCAGAAAACCAGATCGGCCTCAGCCAGCATTCTGCGTTCGGAAGGTCGCAGGCTGTAATGATGGGGTGACTGGTTTGAACTCATAAGTAGCTCTGGTTCGGATACGCCCTGTGTGATTCCAGCAACCAGTGAGTGGACAGGTTTAATGCTGGCGACAATACGCAGTGGTTTTGATATGGCGGCTGATGAGCTGGCAATAAGCAGGAGTAGAGTTAGAAAACAGAGGTGTTTAGTCACGATATAGGCTTCAATATGGGATAAGATAGCGCGATAATTTTAACACCAAATACGTATTGGGTATGGTGTTGATTGAGTTATATAACTTCTGGGGGGAGATGAATAATGAAAGCTATATCGATAATAATGCTGGCTTTTAGTTTGTTGCTAAGTAATACAGCGATGGCCACTAGCGATGGAGAAAAATCGAACATCGATGTTATAGAGCAGGCTAAAGCAAACATATTAAAAGCGGTTTCAGTTCACATCGATGTGCTAAATAAGTTTAAATCCTGTGTTGCGATGGCCAGGGTCGGGCCAGATTTGGGTGCCTGCAAGAAACAAAAAAAAGCGGCGCTTAAAGCGTTGAGAGATAAGGTGAAACTGGACAGAGCCAGCCAAGCTGGAAGTAAGAAAAAAGAAGCTAAATAAATTTATTTGAGACGGACAAGTGGAAAATAATATTTTACTGGCGGCTGAAAATCTGGGCCTGAAACTACAGGGTAAAACTATTCTTTCGGATGTAAACCTGAGTTTACGTGAGTCCGAAATAGTCACGTTGATCGGCCCCAATGGCGCGGGTAAAACCAGTTTGATCCGGATTCTATTGGGTTTGACTGAGTCAACGGAAGGTAATGTTTTTCGTCGTGCTGACTTAAATATTGGTTACGTGCCACAACGTAGCAGTATCAATCCTGTGCTGCCTTTGCGCGTGCTGGATTTTTTACAACTGGGTGCGCGTTATAAATATGATGAAATTAGCCAGGTACTGGATGAGGTCGGTGTCAGCCATATTTTGAACTCGGCCATTCAAAACATTTCTGGCGGTGAGTTACAAAGGGTGCTGCTAGCCAGGGCATTGCTAAAAAAACCTAATGTGCTGGTTCTGGACGAGCCTGCGCAAGGTGTCGATATTATTGGCCAGCAAGCACTCTATAAAATGATTACCTCGATACGCGATCATCATTCATGTGGTATTTTGATGGTGTCCCACGATTTACACCTGGTGATGGCCGCCACCGATCAGGTGGTTTGCCTGAATACGCACGTCTGTTGTACCGGGCATCCGGATCACATCAGTGAGCACCCCGAATATCTGAAATTATTTGGTGATGCACTGGATGGTATGGCCGTGTACTCACATCATCATGATCATGAACACGAGTTAAACGGTGCGATAGTCTGCACCCACCATAAAGAGTGTGGTCATCGTCATGGATGATTTCATCATCAATGCCTTATTAGCCGGTATCGGTCTGGCTTTATTGGCGGGATCACTGGGCTGTGTTGTCGTCTGGCGACGTATGGCTTATTTTGGTGATACCTTGGCGCACTCGGCTTTGCTGGGTGTGGCACTGGCTGTTTCCGCCGAGATGCTGCCTATTATTGGTGTTGCGTTGATTGGTGTCGTGCTGGCCTCATTATTATTCTGGCTGGAACAAAGGCAGGATTTATCGACTGACACATTGTTAGGCATCATGTCGCACAGTGCACTGGCGCTGGGCCTGATTGTTTTGTCCATTGCTCAGAATCAGGGTGCAAATGTTGATTTGATGGCTTATTTGTTTGGCGATATTCTCGCGGTCAGTGGTGAAGAACTGGTCTGGATTTATGCCGGTGCTGTGCTGGTGCTTTCCCTGTTTGCTTATCTATGGCGTGATTTGTTATCCATTTCAGCACACGAAGAACTGGCGCTTACCGATGGCGTATCGGTGAATAAAACACGTTTTATGTTTATGTTATTGCTGGCGCTGACTATTGCAGTGGCGATAAAAGTGGTTGGGGTTTTGTTGATTACCGCTTTATTAATTATTCCAGCAGCTAGTGCGCGTTTATATTCAAAAACACCTTTGCAGATGGTGGTGTTATCGATGTTGTTTGCAGTTTTGTCGGTGGTGTTGGGATTGGTATCGTCGATGCAGTGGGATGTGCCGACGGCACCGGCGATTGTTTTGGCGGCAGCGGTGTTGTTTTTTGCTTCTAATTTGGTGCGTGCTCGATAACAGGGATATTCCTTCTGCCCCTCATGTTCGCGGGTAAAATTTGTT
>JAGLQT010000009.1 GCA_023136715.1 Gammaproteobacteria bacterium
CACCCTGCGAACGTTCTTTATTCGCTGAAGCTCGTTTATTCATATCTACTGAACTTTCAGCAACATCATGCGCAATGTTTATCACCAGTGAGAACGCATGACGAATATCTTCGATCATGGTGTTAAAGGCTAATGACATCTCACCAATCTCATCTTTACCCGCAACTGGTACAGAAATCGTTAAATCCTTATGCTCCGAAATATCTTTAATCGCTGCTGACATTCGCAGGATTGGGCCTGCAACAACTCGCGTGAAGATCGTAATCAGGATAATCGAAATAATAATACCAACAACCAGCAAACTGACTTCCATATTCTGCAAATCAGATACCAGGGTTCGAACATCTTTGGCGTCTGTATTCAGTAAGACTGTCTGGTTATCTACCATGTCCTCCAGGATCTTGGTAATTTTTGCCGCTTCAGGAGCAGCCCTGGTACCCAACCAGAAGTTGGCTACGTTCCATTGTTTACTACCACGAATTTCAAACATCTTTGGTGGTAGTGGATCGAACTCTGCACGAGCTACTTTAAATGTATTAAAAGCCACTTTCTGTGCTGAACTCAAGTTTGCGTAATTGTTCGAGAGATCATTAAAACGTCTCGTATTCTTAGCCCACAAGGTATTGAATTGCTTAACAAACTTTGCATCACCTGATAACAGATAAGCACGAATCGCCGCCAGACCCAGACCGGTAGTACCACGAACGTCGGCCATCATATAGAGGATGGCTTTACGCGTTGCATCCGAACCCTGTTTACCCTCAAGGTCAATCATTTTGGTAATATTTGCAGCCAGGATAGCAGCACGGGGTGCGGCATCTTGAAGCAGAATCTTCATCGCTGGCTCTTCATCAACAGTCTGTGCAATATCCTCAATTTCTTTCTGATATTGTCTGAACTTTTCGATACTGACCTTCATATCAGCAAGACGTCTCACGTTTTCCGCGTTGGTCCAGCTTTTAGATTTCTCTTCCATGATCACCAGCGAGGGGTCAATCCACTTGTCCCAGGCATTGGCACGAGCGTCCTTAAATACAGGGTTACCCAAAAGCATCCAACCACGAAGACCCGCGAGTGATTCCTGCACACCATTAAGCATACCCAAACTGGCTTGTGCCGTTGGTACACGAAGGTCAACCATTTGGTTAGTCAACTTTTGTGCGTTGTTAACCTGAAAAATCGTGATCGAAATCGCTGCTACAAGTAGCAAGACCATCGTTCCGAAACCCAAACCGATTTTCACCGGTAATTTCATATCGGCAAAAAAATTGCCCTTTGCGTTATTAGCCACTTTAGTTATCCCCCTTCCCAATCAGGTAAGAAATTATCATTAATTAAAAACAGTACAATACTTACATTTACATTTGTGGCGCCACTCTTAGTAAAACACCACTAACCTTTTTATCATTTAATCGATAAGCAGCGTATGCATGCTTAGCAATAAAATTACTTTTATCCGTTGATATTCAGCAACTCATTAATTGTTACAGGAATATCAACATCTGAAATAATGTAATCTGGCGAACATAGTTCCAACGCCGATTTCGACATACCTTGTGCCAGGCAACTTTTTGGTTCTTGAATGACCGTGACACCCTGCATACGCTCTATTTCTTCGAGGCCCTCAGAACCGTCAATACCCTCACCTGAAAGCACAACACCTACAGACTTATCGGCCATTGTTTCTGCCACTGAAAACAGCAATCGATCAACTGAACCTTTTCGTGATGCAAATGGCGCAGGGCTGACGTGCAATACAAAATCATCACCCTGCTCATGCACAGTCATATAATCTGAACCGGCACTCAGGTAGCAAACACCGGCCTGCAAGATTTCATCGTTTTCTGCGCGCTTGACTGTTACCTTGCTATTTTGATCAAGATAAGATGCAAAGGCATCAACATGGCTATCTTCTGCATACAAAACCACCAGATAAGCGGCATCGGCAGGCACTAGATGCGGAATAATTTTCATCAGTGCTCGGTAACCACCTTCAGCCGCCCCTAGCGCAACCAGTTTTTCGCACCTTCCTGTAGACTGATTGCTTGCACTCGA
The DNA here is from genome assembly GCA_023136715.1 of Gammaproteobacteria bacterium. Lineage (GTDB taxonomy): Bacteria > Pseudomonadota > Gammaproteobacteria > SZUA-229 > SZUA-229 > LH-M37. The sequence continues at coordinate 2,056 of JAGLQT010000009.1, forward strand.
ATTTCCTCCATTTGCCCGGATGTAGGAGGTAACGCCAACATCAATACCCTCAGCAATATTTAATTTATTGAGAATATCTCCAGCCAGGTCATCCATGCTCTGATCTTCAAGCCTTGATGGCTTGCTTATAAAATCGACAGCGCCATATCGAAGCGCATCAAAGGTTGTTTCAGTGCCATCCTGCGTCAAGCTGCTCAACATCACTGTCGGTCTGGGACATTCGATCATGATATGTTTCAGTGTCGTCAAGCCATCCATTCCTGGCATAACAACATCAAGCGTCACTACATCTGGTTGTAATTTTTTAATAGCAAGCAAGGCTTCTTTACCATCAGCCGCTTCGCCAACAACCTCAAATGAATTAGACGCATCAAAGATCCCCGCTAAACCTTTACGGATCATCTTTGAATCATCAACAATTAAAATTTTCTTTTTATCGCTCATCTATTTATGTATCAACAATTAATATTGTTAGCCAAATACTATTCTCTGAAGAAAAACAGTCATATAGGGATACTCCCTATTTAGTGCTGCTTTTTATATTCAGCCCTTTGCTTTTTTAAGAGCATTATCAGTAGTTAAATATTTTTCGATTTTTTCTATCAACTCATCTCGTTTAAATGGCTTGGTCAGATATTCATTAGTACCAGAAACTTTGCCGCGCATTTTATCGATCAACTTATCTCGGGAAGTCAGCATGATGATGGGAGTACGTTTCATCCCTGGTAGTTCTTTCATTGATGACATCACTTTATAACCATCAATTCCCGGCATAATAATATCAAGCAACACTAAATCCGGCGTTTCATGCGTAGCGATAGACAAAGCTTCATAACCATCTTTCGCTTCTAAAATACGGTATCCATTCTGAACCAGCATCTTGCAGATAATCTTTCGCTGTGTCGCACTATCTTCCACAACCAGTATTTTCTTACCTGGACCCTGAAAAGCGCAGCCGTCTTGCTCCACTCCCAGTATCTTCAAAATCTCGACAGTTGGCAAAATACCCTTTGCCGGAGCAGTATTTATGCTAGAAGCCCCCTTCTGAAATCTAATTTTGGCATTGCTTATGCCCTTAATCAGCCTTAACGCGTCATTGCCACGAGATATCCTGTAACGCAAGCCGACGATCTCACCCTCATTGAAGCTGATCACCGCCGCGTGTTTTTCTGCCGTAAAAAGACAAAGATCACCCGTGCTTGTATTTTTGCACAAGGCAAGTAATTCACCTTTTATCTGCTCAAATGTTAATAATTCCTGTTCGCTATAAGCCATTATGCTTTTACTTATTCAGTATCCCTATAGTTATCTTTAATGCAATGTGACCTAAGCTAGCAACGTATAATCAAAAACATTTATTACTATGTAATCAATCACTTAGCTAGATAGCTCACAACAGCGTTAATCAATTTTATATCCGTAGACCAAGTGTGGACTATGTTTTTATCTTGTCAAGATAAAACAGGAATAAAAATCAAGGATTTATAATAAAAAAGCGATAAACCACTTTCACTACATGGTCATTAATTATTCGTGAAATGAATCGCTTTAAACAACGTGGATTTTAGAATTTGAGAACTTTATTTATTTCAGAGTTTTATTATAGACTAATTCTGGCTCAATAAGATTCTTTATCAAGAATAATTCTCAATAAGACTTATGAGCACTCTCTACGGTATAAATAAGACGATAAAAGGTCGCATTCTGGGGAAACATTTCACATATCCAGTGCTTGAAGATAGTTTTTGAATTCATCTGCCAACTCATCGTGTTTTAGTGCAAATTCAACGGTAGCCTGTAGGTAACCGATTTTACTACCGCAATCGTAACGCATACCTTCGAAACTATAGGCAAATACCTCTTCACTTTTACGCAATGCCGCAATACCATCGGTCAGCTGAATTTCACCTCCAGCTCCACGTTCGGTGGTTTTTAATATGTCAAAAATGGCGGGCGTGAGAATGTAACGCCCGACTACGGCTTGATCTGATGGTGCTTCTGCGGGCGCAGGTTTTTCAATAATCTCATCCACCATGGATAAACGATCTTCCACCTTTGGGCCGCCGACCATACCGTATTTATCACTTTCTGACATATCAACCGTTTGAGTACCAATCACCGAAGCTTTGTGCTTACTATAAACATCAACCATTTGCTGCATACAGTTATCGCCATCGTTATAGATCAGGTCATCTGGCAGGATCACGGCAAAAGGTTCATTACCCACAGCCGCTTCTGCACACAAGACCGCGTGCCCCAAACCCAATGCTTCTGACTGACGAATAAATACGCAATTAACGCCTTCAGGCACGGTGTCTTTTACAATTTTTAACAAGGCATCTTTATTACGAAGGGCTAATTCATTTTCCAGCTCATAAGCTTTATCGAAATGGTCGATGATTGAGTTTTTGGTTCGACCAACAATAAAGATCAAGGTATCAATACCGGCTTGCTCAGCTTCTTCTGCTGCATACTGAATTAATGGCTTATCTACAATAGCGAGCATCTCTTTGGCAACCGCTTTAGTTGCAGGTAAAAATCGAGTGCCCAGACCGGCAACGGGAAAAACGGCTTTTCTAATTGTTGTCATTATTTTCTCTTGTAATTAATCCAACGCGCGCTGATTTTAAACTATCTATAACTCCCCGTGCAGCATTTCACTGTGATAGTATTTTGTCTGGTACTTTGTCACTCACAGCCCATTGGTAATCAGATATGACTTATGTAGTAGGCGAAAATTGCATCAAGTGCAAATACACTGATTGTGTTGATGTCTGTCCGGTCGATTGCTTCCACGAAGGCCCCAATTTCCTCGTCATCGACCCCGAAGAATGCATTGATTGCACTTTATGCGAACCCGAGTGCCCAGCCAATGCCATTTTTGCGGATGATGAACTACCCGCTGATCAATCAGACTTCCTGGCTTTGAACGAAGAACTAAGCCGTGGATGGCCGGTGATCAACGAAAGCAAAGATTCACCTGATGATGCTGATGACTGGGATGGCGTTGAAGGCAAGCTGAAATACCTGAAGCGATAAATCGCTGCAATGAGCCATCAACCAACGATGATAGAACTGGCGGTAACGCAGCTACTCAAACAATTTAAATCTTCTCTGCCACAACTAGACTCAATCACGGTTTTTCTGCCCAATAGCAGTGCCGCCCAGGATTTTCGCGCCGAATTATTGCGGCAAATAAAAGCAGCAGGATATAGCGCCGTTATTCCACCCTGGATCGGTACGCTGAAAGAATGGATCAACAGTAATATCATGCTGCCTGATCCAGGCTACACCGTCGTTACCGAACAGACACGCCGATTGATGTTCATCGAAGCCTTAAAACAACATCCTTCACTATTCAATGACGAAAATAAATGGCAGGTTTCATTATCGCTACTCAATCTCTTCGATGAGCTGAACTTACACCATGCAACGGTGAGCCGGTCTGCTGAAGAATGGCTGGCAACCGTACAACAGGCCTATAACGTTGAACAGGCTCAGCCACAGCTGCAACGCGAAGCCCATTTAATATATACTTTATGGCACGCCTGGCATCAGCAGCTACAGGCTCATGCACTGCTGGACAGTTCCAGCGCTTATGTCATTCGTTTACACGAAGCTATAAACCAACTGCCCGATAATTTCTACTGTTACAGCCTGAGCAATGAACAGTTATTACCCTGTGAAAAACAATTTATACAAGCATTGAAAAGCTCACAGCAATGCCAGCAAATAGAAGCCACCGATTCAAGCCTCAGTCATACACAACAGTTTTTACAACATGCTTTTGCCTATCGCGAGGTACCGTTAAAAAACAGAGTTGAGCAGTTCAAGTCTCTCAAACAGGATCAGGCTCTGTCCTTTTCACTTTACGCCTGTAAGGAAGCGGAAAATGAAGCCTGCGCCATTGATCTACAAATCAGGAAATGGCTACTCTCAGGCACAAAAAATATTGGCATTATTTCTGAAGATAGAAAACTCTCGCGTCGATTACGAGCATTACTGGAAAGAGCCAATGTACCCATACAGGATATCTCTGGCTGGTCATTAGCCACCACCAGCGCAGCAGCCGTACTGGAACGCTGGCTGGAATGTATCGAAGAGGATTTTGATTACCGACCCATGCTGGATTTACTCAAGTCTCATTTCGTCAGTCTTGATGAAAGTCGCGACCAGCTACTGAGCAACGTTTACCGCCTGGAAAAAGATATTATCCAGCATGAAGGCATCGCCAGGGGCATCTCCCGCTACAAAGAGCACCTTCACTATCGACTAAAGAGGCTTACACACTGGCCAGAAGATGCCTACGATAAAATCATCAGCTTGCTTGACCAGCTAGATCAGAACGCCGAACCGTTGAACAATCTTTATCGCTCAAAACAGAGCCAGCCGCTTAATATTTTTCTTGATGCCTTACTCGATAGCATGAAACAACTGGGGCTGGAACAGTCCTTCTCGCAAGACCCTGCTGGCATGCGCATTATGCAAACACTGGGTGATATGAAGCATAGCCTGAGTTATAGCGATCCAGAGCTGCAATGGGAAGATTTCAGAACATGGTTAGGCATGTCACTGGAAGAACACATGTTCAGCCCGCAAACAGAAGCCTCACCGGTTCAGTTAATGACTTTAGAACAGGCACAATTAAGAAATTTTGATGCCCTAATAATTGCCGCTGCTGACCGTCAGTTTATGCCCGGCTCACCACCCAGCTCGCCTTTCTTTAATCAGCAGGCAAAAAAATCGTTGGGATTGACCACATGGGATAATAAGTGCGCACAGCGACTACAACATTTCCAGCAGTTACTGAGCAACAGCAAAGAAACTTTAATCACTTATAAAGCAGAAAATAATGGCGAAGAAATTCCACCCTCACCCTGGGTGGAAGCATTAGAAAATTTTCATCAATTAAGCTTTAAAAAATCACTGGCTAACAATGAACTGGCCGGTTTAATTTCGATGCATGCTGGCGTTATGATTTGTGATACAGATGTGTTGCCCGAACGAGCAAAACAGGCAGCACCTGTAGCTCCCAGCTATTTACAACCAACACGTATTTCAGCTGGCGTTCATCAGCGCCTGGTCAACTGCCCATACCAGTTCTTTGCTGGCGACATGCTCAAATTAAAACCTGCTGATGAAATTAGTGAAGAATTAAAAAAGTCCGATTATGGTGAACGCGTTCACAAAGCACTTCAGGCGTTTCATCAACAGGCCGAGTCACTACCGCCACCTTTTCCTGAACTAATAACAGCAAAAAACCGTGACCAGGCCATTGAGCACCTAACAAAAACTTCCAGCGTCATTTTTGCAACCGATCTGGAAAATAATATATTACATCGAAGCTGGTTGCATCGATGGCTGAAACATATTCCCAGTTACATCGACTGGCAAATCAAACAACAAATGAACTGGTCTGTTTACAGCACTGAAGAAAACATTGGAAAAGAAATCGAATCATCCAGTATTATTTTTGGACGATTGGATCGTGTTGATAACAACACTATCGACAACAATGGTGAACATTGCATTATCGATTACAAAACAGGTAGATCAGCCAAACAGGATGAGGTGGATTGTGGCGAGAACATTCAGCTAACCACTTACGCACTACTTGATGAAGCCGCGAGCAATATTATTTATTTAATACTCGACGATTCAAAAAACATAATAAAAGAAGGTGCGACACTTTCAGGTGATGCACTTGAATCGATAAAGAATGATGTTTTGCACCGACTAAAAACCATGCTCAATATGATAAAACAGGAAAAAGAATTACCCGCCTGGGGTGATACAGCGACTTGCAGCTACTGTAACTTTGAAGGTTTATGTCGAAAAAGTAGCTGGCAAAACTAAACAGCCCGCTGCCTGAACCCGTCAGGCAGCAAAACCGTGCTTATTTATTGAACCGCGTACAAGACACCATTAACGCTATTAAAGAGAACCTTACCATCGTTGACTACAGGCGCTGAGAAAATCTTATCTTCGGCCGTATATTTCCACTTAAGACTACCGTCCGATTCATCCAGCACATAAAGGTTACGATCAGTGCTGCCTATATAAACCAGGCCTGATGCAATAACTGGTGATGAGAAGATAGGACCTTTTGTGCGATATTCCCATTCACGAAAACCACTGTCTTTATCATAAGCATAAACATAACTGTCCTTGCTGCCAAAAATCACCAGATCGCCACTAAGCGCGGGTGAAGACAATATCTGTCCTGCGGTTTTCTTTTTCCAGATCTGCTGACCCGTTTGTATGTTAACGGCATACATATGTTTATCATCACTGCCAAAATAAACATTGTCGTCATCTACTGCTGGTGAAGAATGAATTTTATGACGCGTTGGGAAACGCCAGAATTCCTGGCCTGTTTCTGTATTCAGCGAGTACATCATACCTTTAAGCGTACCAAAGAAGAGGTAATCACCCTTAATAGCAGGCGATGTATAAATAGAACCTTTAGCATTAAACGTCCATTTTTCTCGACCGGTTTCAATATCAATCGCATACATATTGCCATCTTCGCCACCAACATAAACGACTCCATTTTGAACTACTGGTGAAGAAGAGATAGGACCTTTAACGGGGAATTTCCAATGCTCAGCGCGAGTTTCGGCGTCAATCGCATAAAGATTATTATCCCAGCTACCGATAAACACATAACCATCGGCCAAAGCGACAGAGGATTCGACATTAGAACCGGTTCTAAAGCTCCATTGAACCTTGCCATTATCCTGATTCAGGGCATACAATTGCCCATCCTTACACCCAAGATAAACATTATTACCATCACTCACTGGCGAGGCATAAACTTTATCGGGGAAATTGTATTTCCAGGCCAGCTTATCCAATGAAGTCGGTCCTGAACTCGACATTTTTCCGGTATGACTAATATCACCACGGAACATCGCCGTACCACCGCCACCACAACCGGCCAATAAAACCGAAACAGCCATCAGTGTTGAAACTAATAATTTTTTCTTAATCATTTTCTGCTCCATTCTCATGCGTAGAAAAACGCATTACTCTAAAATAATTTTGCCTAATTGAAGTAGACCAATCATACAAAATTTTAACCACTAACATAACCATTAGTAGCTTAATAATACAACTAACCTAACGATGCACCTGCATGACATAAAAGTTCATAGCTAATAGTGTCTGCGTGCTCTGCCACCACATCCACAGATAGCTCTTTACCCCAAAGTACCACGCGTTCATCAATATCGGCTTTTACAGCTCGCAAATCAACACAAATACTATCCATCGAGACCCGACCCAGTAAAGGACATAATGCTTTATTAATCCAGACCGGCGTACCTGAGCTGGCATGACGCGGATAGCCATCAGCATAACCTGCAGCAACTATGCCGACCTTCATATCTTCAGGACAGCGCCAGGTGCTGCCATAACCGATAACGTCACCCTGCTTGAGCGACTGCACCGCCAGCAGTTTCGATTCAAACTGCATCACCGACTTCAAGTCCAGCTCATCGGCAGTTTTATCTTTCAATGGCGATGAACCGTACAACATAATCCCCGGCCTCACCCATTGCATATGACTCTCAGGCATTGCCACCAGTGCGGCAGAATTAGCCATGCTGGCATCACCCTGCCCGAACCTGTCACACATCTGGCTAAAAGCCGATAATTGCGCCTGATTCATCGGATGAGCAGGATCATCAGCATTAGCAAAATGACTCATCAAACGAATATAGTTCACTGACTCGCAAGCCTGTAAGCGTTGATGCGCAGATTCTGCCATTTCTACAGACATGCCCAGGCGATGCATACCTGTATCGATCTTTAACCAGAGATCCAGCTTCACATCAGGACATTGTTCTAACAAATCTATTTGGCTCTGCTGATGCACAACCACCTGAATATCGAGATCAGCCAAAGCCTTCAGTTCTTCAATACTGGAAAAACCCTGCAATACCATCAAAGGCTTAGTAACACCTGATTGGCGCAGGCAGATGGCTTCATTGGGGGTCGCCAGAGCGAAAGCGTCGGCTTCAGCTAAGGCATTAGCCACTGTTTGCACATCGTGACCGTAGGCATTCGCCTTGATCACCGCAATCACTTTACTATTAGGAGCAAAAGTTTTAACTCGTAGCAGATTATGCTGAAGGGCTTCGGCATCAATACTGATTTTTGCAATTCTTGTGTGCATCCTCTTCTCAGACGTGGCATCAATGCCTATTCAAAATCATCGTTGCTGTACATGTCGGGCGTGAAGTTATCAAAACGCGTGTATTTGCCGTGGAAGGTTAAGCGTACTTTACCGATAGGGCCATTACGTTGCTTACCGATAATGATCTCTGCAGTGCCTTTATCCGGGCTTTCTTCGTTATAGACCTCATCGCGATAAACGAAAAGAATAATATCCGCATCCTGCTCGATCGCACCTGATTCACGTAAGTCCGACATTATCGGGCGTTTATCGGGGCGCTGCTCGAGACCACGATTAAGCTGGGACAAAGCCATCACCGGTATCGCCAGCTCCTTGGCTAGCGCTTTCAAACTTCGTGAAATCTCGGAAATTTCAGTCGCCCTGTTCTCACTGCCACCAGCAACCTGCATCAATTGAAGATAATCTATAACCACCAGTCCCAAACCGTGCTCACGCTTGATACGACGAGCCCTGGCGCGCACCTCACTGGGTGACATCGCCGGAGTGTCATCAATAAATAATTTGGTCTCAGAGAGCATTGAAATCGACGAGGTAATACGAGGCCAGTCCTCATCGGTCAATTCACCGGTACGAATATGGTGCTGATCAATGCGCCCCAGAGAAGAAATTAGACGCATGGCCAATTGCTCACCGGGCATTTCCATACTGAATACCGCCACCGGCAAGCCACCAGAGATAGCCGCCGTTTCAGCGACATTCATTGCGAACGTGGTTTTACCCATGGCTGGGCGACCCGCGACAATCACCAGATCACCTGCCTGAAAGCCGGTAGTTTTATGATCCAGATCAGTAAAACCTGTAGCAACACCAGAAACTGCACCTTTGGTCTCAAATAAGTGGTCAATTTGTTCAACAGTTTTAGATAAAACCTGACTGATCGCCCTAAGCCCAGTCTGACCACGCACTTTCTGCTCAGCAATAGCAAAGACGCTTTTCTCTGCATTTTCGAGCAATTCAGTCGTTTCCCGACCTTCTGGTCTATAACCGCTTTCTGCAATATCGGTGCCGACACCAATCAACTGGCGTAATACCGAACGCTCTCGCACAATATCCGCGTAAGCAACGATGTTTGCTGCGCTGGGTGTGTCTTTGGCTAAACGTCCTAAATAAGCCAGACCGCCAGCTTCTTCCAACTCTTCGTTCTGAGCCAGTGATTCGGACAGCGTAACCACATCAAAAGGCTGCGTTTTCGCCTCCAAGACACCAATCGCGTTAAAAATTAGCCGATGATCGTGACGATAAAAATCCTTTTCATGAATACGATCAGCAATCTTCTCCCAGGCACGGTTATCGAGTAACAAACCACCGATAACAGCCTGCTCAGCCTCAATAGAATGAGGCGGTAACTTAAAATTATCGGTAGGAGCAGAAGTGGGAAATGTAATCGTGTCGGACATGCGCTAATACTGCCATAAAACTAATCAAAAAAAATAAAAAAGGCTCACCATCAGGCGAGCCTTTTTTAACAGACATCTCAAGCAACTTCTAAAGTAAACGCCAGCAGCTAGATAGCCGTTGAACGCAAGCGCCTCGCAAAAGGCGCTGCTTTAAAAACAGCTCTTAGTCTTCTTCACCAATGATGGTTACTTTCACTACTGCATCTACATCAGCGTGTAAATGTAATGTGATTTCGTAATCACCAGCAAGACGAATAGGACCTTCTGGAAGACGTACATCACGCTTGGCCACTTCAACGCCTGCTGTAGTCACTGCATCAGCGATATCAGCATTTCCTACTGAACCGAACAATTTACCTTCAGTACCAGACTTGGAGGTAATGCTGATTTCCAGCTTAGCCAGTTGATCGCGTTTCGCTTCTGCAGCTGCCAGTGTTTCAGCAGCAGCTTTTTCAAGCTCAGCACGACGTGCTTCAATTTCAGCAATATTTTCTGCAGTTACCACCTTCGCTTTACCTGTTGGTAAAAGGTAGTTACGTGCAAAACCAGATTTCACATTAACCAGATCACCTAATCCACCAAGACGATCAATTTTTTCAATCAGAATGACTTCCATCGTTCAAAACCTCTATTGTAAATCGAGCTACAGATTACGCTGTAATCAATCGCCCTCTAAAATCTATCCAGGCATCTGCGATTCCAACAAGAATCAGCATTGCCGCCACTTCTGGTGAGAAAAATATCACCAGATAAATCAGGTACAGCCAGGCTCTGTTCAGCTGACGCCCCTTAAACACGGCATGTAATATCGACATACCCTGTGTTGTATACAATGCCAGAACAACCAATAACATGGCATACCATAATTCTGAGCCTGCCAGTACGACAACAGCAACTACCACTGTCGCAAGCACCGCTGCCGTTTTGCCTAAATTCAACGCCTGAAACTCCCTGGCGAAACCACCAGGGTTCAGTATCACCGATTGCCACCAACGGGCCAAAAACAGGCTCATCATGGTGCCAAACAAAACACTAGCAGCTAAAAATCCGGGGATCATAATGATCGCCATCTCTTCAACTTCCTGTAACACCTGCAAGCTTATCTCACCTTGCGACTGTTCCAGTATCTGCTGAACCAGCAAATCCAGAGGCTCGCGCCATATTTCCCCCATTTCCGGGAAAAAGCTATAAAGCCCGATAATCGCCACCAGACTAAGTCCTGCAATCACTTGCAAACTCGCCGCCAACGACACAGTGCGTAATACCGATGCCGCAATCCACGCTGGTAGCCAGGCCGCCAGCAGGAAATAAATCACCATCGATGGTGAAGCAAAAATCAAACCGGCAAATAACATTGTACCTGCTGTCGCTACTGCCATCACTAACAGCACTTGCCGCCTATCCTTGACCAAAGCCACTAAAGCAATGGCGGCGGCACTTAGCCAGATAGCTGGTGAAAAAAGAACCCCCAACATGGCCAGTGTCGCAGCCACTAAAGCTGCCTGACTCGGGCCTTTAAGGATTAATCTAGCCAGAAATACCATCTATCCGCTACAGTCTTTTTTACAAAGACCGCATCAATAACCAGTCAAATTAACCGTGACTATCTGAATAAGGCAACAAAGCCAGATAACGTGCCTGTTTAATAGCACGAGTCAATTGACGCTGATACTTAGCTTTTGTGCCTGTAATACGAGCAGGTACAATTTTTCCGCTTTCAGAAACATAGCCTTTCAGCAATTCAAGATCTTTGTAGTCTGCATGAGTAATACCTTCTG
>JAGLQT010000090.1 GCA_023136715.1 Gammaproteobacteria bacterium
TCTGGAAGTATGAGAAGTTCAGAACCTGAATAGAACCTGAAAGACAAACTTTACCTTGCTCCAGGAATGCATCAACACCAGGGTGAGCTTCATCAGGAGAAGGTGCGTAAACTTTTTCAGAGATCAGTACGATGTCAGCGTCGCTGAATTCTTCAACGGCATCAACATTCATTATTGCAACAACTGGGTTGCCATCAACGTTTGGATCTTTAAGCGCGATGCGATCGCCAGCTTTGATGCCGCCTGCGTCCTGAACCAGGTTTAGTACTGGTGTTGGCCAGAACAGACCTGAAGTGGTTTTCATGTCAGTCGCAACAGACAGCGCGTCGGCTTTGTTCATGTAGCCTGTGAGTGGGTTGAAGTAACCAGCACCCAACATAACGGCGTTAGCGGCGGCCGCTGAGCTAACAACGATAGAGGCCAGACCTTCGGCTTCTTTCTGTAATGCTTCATTTTCAGCAGTATCGTATACGAACAACGGATTTAGTTCGTCAGAACCATGAGGTTTAATCATGTAATATCTCCTAGATGGCTATTACGCTGGCTGTTGGGCCAGCACTTTTATTAAAATTTGTTTAAAGCTTAAAAATTGTGGGCTGGATTCTACAGTAAAACGGCCTGTTTTCGTAGTCGCTTGATGTGGTGCATTAGGGGTATAAGCTGTTGAAATAACGGCAACGAGGATGATTATCGTTTCTCCCTCCAGAGTTGTTCCAGTCGCTGATCCCGGCCGCAGCTGTAGCGGTAGTATTTATAGCGAATCGGGTTTTTCTGGTAGTAATCCTGGTGATATTCCTCGGCGGGGTAGAAGGTGGATGCCCTATCCAGCTCAGTGACAATCGCCTGCTTGAAGGGTTTGTCTTGCTGTAGTACTTTCAATGAGGCCTCAGCGGCTTTGCGTTGCGCCTCATTGTGATAGTAGATGCCGCTTCGGTACTGGCTGCCGTGATCACAAAATTGGGCATCTTTGGTCGTCGGGTCGATGTTTTTCCAGAATACCGTTAGCAATTTCTTGTAGCTGATAATCGAGGGATCATATTTGATTTGAATGGCTTCAGTGTGGCCCGTGCCGCCAGCTGAGACTTCTTTATAGCCTGGGTTGATTTTCTGTCCATCGGTATAACCTGAGGTGGTTGAGAGCACGCCATTGAGTTTGTCGAAGGGCGGTTCCATGCACCAGAAGCAGCCACCGGCGAAAGTGGCGGTGGCGGGGGAGTCTTTAGCCGTGTCCTCAGCGGCATAAATTCCCGGTGTGTTAACCAGGGTGTAAAAATAAATAAAATTCAGTAACAGCTTTTTCATTGTTGTTTTTCTCCGGCGAATCATTCCCGATTAACTGAGAGACTGAAACAACGAAATAGTTTCATGGAGGAGCTGCTGTTTTTCGATGGCGTAAAAAAGCCGGATAGTTGATCCGGCTCTTTTTAACGATTTTTATAGCGTGAGTTAGTGAGAGGTTTTCTCTGCACAACTTATGCACATTTCAGCAAAAGGAATGGCCTGTAATCGCCCATCCTGAATCGGTTCGCTACAGGCTTTGCAAATGCCGTAAGTGCCCTGTTCAATCCGACCGAGAGCAGCATCAATCTGCATCACCATTTGCTGTGCCTCATCATCAAGAGCAGCTAGAACGTCATCGTTTTCACTCTGGGTTGCCTGTTCGGCAAAGTCTTTTTCAACGGGCTCTTCTTTGTGATGCGTTTCAACTTCGATTGCATCAATTCTATGCGTGTATTCTTCACGTAAAGAGAGTAGTTGTTTTTTTACATTTTCTAAAGATGGCATTGTTTTCTCACGTATGGAGTTATTGGTTTCTCAACATTTGAAAAATCAGGTCTTTCAGATGTAAACGTTCTTTTTTTATTTCTGATAGATAATCGTCATTCACCGTTTCTATGCCTTGCTCAGCGCGAGCAACTGACTTATCAATGCCCTCGTATTCGTGAGCCAGACGTCTGAAATGAGAGTTGCTCATTTTTAGCGCGTGAAGTTGATCTTTGTACTCAGGAAATTCTTCTACCAGTGGGTGGTGCATGTGTAACCTCGTTGTTGTTTAATACTTTTGTAACAGATGTTTGGTTCTGTTTATAAAATGGGAAATAAATGGTCTTCTTCCATTTGAATACGTTCGTTAATTAGTCGAAAGACCCCCATTGTTTCATTTTCGAACTCTTTATGATTGTCTGTGTTGATACAATGACACCAGCGTTTTACATATTTTGAGAGAATACGCTCAAGCTCATGGGTGTTGCTCAGGAAATCTTTGGCGATCTGCTTGATGTTTTTATCATCGTGATTCAGAAGTTCAGGATAAATAGACCTGGCTTCATGTTTCAAATGGTCATCGAGCTTGTTCCGAAAGCGTTCAAGTAACTCACAAAACACTGCGTTAGTACGGAGTGATTGATCTGAAACGAGATTGGAAAGCACACTGCTCAGGTCTTTTATCTCATCGTTCTCTTTTCTTAATTCTTCTACTGGGATCATTTTCTGTCTCCTGATATTTCTTTACTTTCACTTACTAGATTGAGCCGATTATGGTTTCTTTCAATGATGCAAGTCAATAAATATATGAGTTCTGTCAAAGAGAGCTTCGATAAATTTAAAGCAAAAAAAAGGCGAAGCCTAAGCTCCGCCTTTTTCGTACTAGCCGTTGCCAGATTACAGCAGTGGAACCATCATCAGTGCTACGATGTTGATGATTTTAATCAACGGGTTGATCGCAGGACCAGCTGTATCTTTGTATGGATCGCCTACAGTGTCACCAGTTACCGCTGCTTTATGTGCATCGGAACCTTTACCACCGTGATTACCATCTTCGATGTATTTCTTGGCATTATCCCATGCACCACCACCGGTGGTCATTGAAATAGCAACAAACAAACCGGTTACGATGGTACCAATCAACATGCCACCCAGTGCCTGTGCGCCGAGGAAGTAACCGACTGCAA
>JAGLQT010000091.1 GCA_023136715.1 Gammaproteobacteria bacterium
TGTAGCCTTTGACGAAGAACAAAACGCCGTTGGACTACAGCATTTTGATGGCGATATAGAAGAGCTCAGCCTTGATGAATGGCGTGATCTTCATATTGAATTGAGTGAAGAGCCTGAAAACTGGACAGGTGCCCTCGATATTGCAGAGAAAGATGACCTGGGTACCGGCGTAACCGATACTAAGGGTTCAGACTGGACTGAGCCAGGCAAAGATTACCGACCTCCCAACAAATAAAGCCGGCCAATAAGAGAGGAAGTGCAACATGGCGTTCATCCTTAAGTCCAACGCATTTGAGAATGGTGCAGTATCGTAGCTCCGATTAGCATAGCGTAATCGGAGGAATCTGTATTCATGCGTACGATTACGCTGGGCTAATCGTGCCTACCGTGCTGAACAGGGCTGAGTCTTAACGCAAGCACAGCACCAAAATCACCGTATCAATCGAGTCTGAGCCTGTTGATCTCTAATTTTTCATAACTACAGTAGAATTAACAGGGATCTTATACAAAACCAACATATTACTTTTATGTTTTTGATTAGAAGGCTCTAGTGTTACAAACCAGGCATGACTATTTTTTATAAAAAAAGAAGACCGCCAGTAGCTCGTGTCAATCGCATTACCCCATATAACATCTGCATGTAATGTCTTAGTATTCAAAACAATAAGCTGATTACTGATAATCACAGATAATCGATTGTTATCCAGCATAATCTTAGTCCCCCCAATCAACAGATTATTCGTACTGGCTAAAATCTGTCGCCATTTTTTGGTTGCAGTATTGAACACTGATAATCCTGCTTTCCTATCCCCATGACTGACCCACACTTGATCATCTGATACAGCTAAATATACACAGTTATATTTTGCATCTAATCCCATCTCATTTCGTGTAAATATTTCAAAAGTTCTATGTTTTTTATTATAGCGCGAAACGCATACTTCTTTTAATCGGTTACTCTTATCGCTACTTCTAAATTTACTATGATGGCTATACCAAATATCATCACCATTCGTTGATAACAAATAGGCATTTTTATTTTTGTTTGTTTTTGACTTTGTTTTTTTATCCTTGTTTTTATTCTTATCTTCTTTTTCTTTTTTTTCTTTAACCAGCAAGGCATCCTTATAGCTAACATTAGAGTTATTCATTTTCGGTTTTATATATCCAAGCCCTTTACTTGAATCAAGAAACCATAATTCTTCATCAGAAAACTGAAATGAAACAGGGCTGCTATCAAGCTGATGATGAAGCTTACTGGTTCTCTTATCAAGCATATACAAACCTGAACGCCTTTTATTTTTTATCATTTTTGTTGCATTTAAGATAATAGATTTATCAGATACAGAAAGTTTATTAATCTTGTAACTCATGCTATCAGTCAAATCAAATAGACCCCACGCTTCTTTTTCCACATCAAACCTAAATAATTTTCTATCAATACCAATCCAAACAGCATCTTGACCGTATTCCAGTACAGATGGAATATTATATTCATCCTTCAGTATGTACTTAGTAACTCCATTAGAGCTTTTTTTAAAAAAAGGAATAGTTTTACCTGGAACTATTACTTTCGGTACATAAAATTCTGATTTATTATTTTTTTCAGAAAAACCTGAATAAGCAGTTTGATTAATATACAAGGTGTATTCGTTACCATGACATAAAATATTGGCTTCATTAACGTCAGACGAAAGCAGTTTTACCCCCTCTGGGCTTTCCTCACCTGCCGACAAAAAACGTCGCTCACCATTAATTTCTATCATAGCGCGGTCTTTAAATAACGCTTTCACTGAGAAAGTAATCTTCGGCTCACTTGCAGGAAAACTTTGTACCGAATAGATACATAGAAGCATAAATATGATTGTGATTTTTATTTTCATGAAAACATCCCTGGTCGTTAGAAATAATGGTTCTCTGAGCCGAGTTTTTTTACCCTGGTCACGTAGGTTGGGTACTCATCAATCACCAACCAACACCCAAAATACACCTGTATTATTATAATCGGACGAATGCCTAAGCCTCAATCCAGGCGATTTTCCATGACATGCTGGTATTCGCGTATGCGTTGCACGTAGCGGATGGGTTCGGTGCCGCGGGCGTAACCGTACTTAAGGTTCTTGTAATATTTTTTATTGGCCAGCAGTGGCAGCACCTGTTTGATGTCGCGCCAGTGATGAGGACTGAGGCCCTGCTTTCTGGCCAGTGTCTGGGCATCGTGCAT
>JAGLQT010000092.1 GCA_023136715.1 Gammaproteobacteria bacterium
GCGGCAGAGCAAAAGGGTGTTGAAGTTTTGACTGAGGATGAATACCTCAAAATGATAAAGAAAAATTAATTCTTTCTGTCTATTCTTATCTGGCTTTGAATAGACCTTTTTGCTGCGGGTGTTGATTCAGATATTCTTCCAGTCCGGGGAAAGTTTGGGTGCCGTAATTTTCTGGTGGTTTCCTATTTAGCAAGCTGAAGTCATCAGTCGCGATAATTTTTTCCAGTAATTCCTGATTCTGATATACACCCTGTATATAGCTGTGTTTTCCCTTGAAATAGGTGTTTTCGTATTCGTAGACTTTGTTGAACAGTTTATCGAGGCGAATTTCTACTTCGCGTTTGAAAAAGTTTGGTGTTTTTCTTAGCAGGTCCTCGGGCGACGCATAAATAATGTGTTCTTTACCCTGTGCGTCGACCTGTACAGCAATGCCTGCCAGTACAAATTCGATGTAGAGGCGCTGATAACATTTCTCCAGATAACAACGATCTGACATTTGGGCGATCAGATCGGCTGTGCCCAGCATATGGCCAACTAGATGTGTTTTCTGATCTGGTAGTCTTATCTGAGAAGGGGCAACTTCCAGGCCGGTGTAGTGAACCATATTGGCTGAAATCTGGGAATATTCGCCAAGATTAATTTTATGCAAATAACGCTTCAGAAATTCGGCGCTACGGCTTACGTGTATGAGTGTGTATTCTGCACCGTTATGATGTTTGTGATCATGTTTGCGGCGCATATAGCCAGAATCATGGTACAGCGCGGTGATAATGCCGAGCACGGCTCTGTCAGGGCCAATACGCTCATCTTCAGATACACTCTGTTCATGACCATTGATTAATCGTGATAATGCCAGTGTCATATCCATCGTATGCTGTTTGTCGTGATAGAGCGTATCACAGGGCAGGTAATCAGGATGCTCACCTTCAAATAGCTGGTTACAGTCCTCAAAGGCTTTTTGCACTGCCAGATGATTGAACTTTGGATAGATGTCAGCAAAAACATCGAGTACGGCGTGTAGTGCCTGATGGGCATCTGAGACATCAATGGTATTGCTGATGTCGTATTGTGGTCGTCTATCTTTCATGCATGCTTATAACTTTCAGGAATTTATGAACATGTTATAGCTGAAATATTGAGGTTTTCATTAATGTTTGGCGAATTGAAGTGAACCCTGTTTTTGTTTAAAGCAGGGAGAGTGCATTATTAGCAATATTTATTTGCTGGTGTGGGTAAAAGAACCATCCCAGTTTTCAGGAGGTGGGTTTTTACGGAACTCCATGATTCTATCAAGGTAAATTTGGAAGATCTTGCGTTCTTTATCAACGGAGCTGAGCGCAAAAAATTCACGTTCGGCATCATCCCAGTGTTGTGAGCGATAAAATTTAAGAGCAAGGTTGTAACGTTTCAAGTCCTGACGGACTGATTTGTCGATATTCTCCAGTAAGTCTATAGGCTCATAGATGGCAACGGGTTCATCTTTGCCTTTGACTTTTACGAGATCAAGTTCGCGGTATTCATATTCGGGTACTTCGTGTCTGGTGGCTTCACCGACGATGATATCGACCCCATAAACCTTGGTTAGACCTTCGAGGCGTGACCCCAGATTTACTGCATCACCTAGTATTGTGTAATCGACCCGGAACTCTGAGCCTTTATTACCGACATTCATATCACCTGTGTTTACGCCCACGCCAATCTTTATTTCAGGCCAGCCGCGAGCTGCGAATTCCTGTCTAAGATTATGCATGCGCTCGGTCATCAGCATGGCTGCATTCATCGCGTGCAATGCATGCTTTGGATCATCTAACGGCGCTCCCCAGAAGGCCATAACGGCATCACCCATGTATTTATCGATGGTTCCGCGTTGGTTGTGGATAATTGTGGTAATGGGTGTCAGGAAGCCGTTCATTAGCTCTGTGAGTTCTTTTGGTTCCATGTTCTCTGAGATGGTGGTGAAATTGCGTACATCGGAGAAGAGAACAGACATATTTTTAATTTCACCATCCATGTTGATTTCCTCCATTTTTTTGCTCATTTCATTCACCAGCTCGGGGGGGATGTATTGTCCGAACAGGTGGGCCAGATGTCGTTTGCTGCGCGATTCGATGAAGAAGCCGTAAATCATCTGCAGGGTAAATAGCACGACGGTGAGTAACACCGGTGTTGTAATGGGGAGCACCATTTGAAACTGGGTCCAGGCAAAGAGATTGCTGGAGAGCAGTAAGCCGGTGATGAATAGCGAAACCACCACCCCCCAGGTGGCTGAAAGCCAGGGTAACAGGAAGGTAAGCAGTAAGCCCAGAGCAACGAGAAGCAGGAACTCAAAGCCTTTGGTGTAGCCGGGCTTGTGCATGATGCGTTCATCAAGAATACCCTGAATAATATTGGCGTGAATCTCAACCCCGGGGTAGGCCGCTTCAAGGGGGGTGGTGCGCAGATCCAGTAAGCCGGGGGCTGAGGTACCGAATAGTGCGATTTTATCTTTGAGCCTGTTCATATCGACGGTTTTATTGAGCACGTCAGAAGCGGAGATGTAATCAAAACTCTTTTGCGGGCCTATGTATGGAACTAGTACATTGCCACTTTCATCAACAGGAATACGCCGGTCGCCAATCTTAATCCATTCGAGGAATAGATCGTTGCTGTGTTCGGTATCGCTTTCTACAATGAGTTCAATTGGCGGTGAGCCAATAGCCGCACGTGCCAATGACATGGCAAGTGATTCGTGTAGCTGACCATTGTATTCCTGCAACAATGGAACACGCCGGAAGACGCCATCATCATCCAGTGCGGGATTATCAAAGAAGCCACCAGTGTATGCATTGTCCTGTAATATTTTTAGATTAGAAGTGTAGCCACTGGGGGAATAGAAAGGAATGCGTCCTTTCATATTAGCATCAAGGCGTGCTATTGGTTCAGGCAGGCTGCCTATAAAATTTGATGTGCCGTTATCAGGAGTGAAGATTACTCCCATGATGGTTTTACGATTGCCAAGGCTCTTGGCAAACATCTCATCGCGATGCAGGCTATTTCTGACTTTTTGATATTCTTTCTGAAAGTTATTATTGTGTTTGAGTGGACCTTTTGACATTTCTTCCAGTAGCCTGCCGCCTTCATCAAGGTCTTCTTCGGCAAAGACGATATCGTAGCCAATTTCTTTAATTTTATAGTGATCGAACAGGCTGTCGTTAATCCCAGCCATAACATCACGATTCCAGGGCCAGCGGCCGATTTCACTAAGACTTTTTTCATCAATATCAATAATGACGACCTGATTGTCTTTTTTATTCGGTAAAGTGAATTTCAGGCGGGCATCGTATGCAAGATTCTCTATGACTGTGAGTGCCGTAAGCGGGTATTTGCCGCCCACGTGTAGTAAAAACATCAGTGTCAGGGCAAGGCCCAGGGCATATCGGATATAACGTTGAATCTCTTTCATTTTTCTTCCTGAATGGGCTTCCTGCTCCACTTTTATTATTGATAGGTGGAAAATAGCAAAGATAGCCAATGAAAGCTATAACTCGGACATAGCTTATTGATATTATGTAACATTCGCGATGTGATTTAAGAGGATGAGTAAGTGAGTCAAAAGAATATTTTATTGGGTGTGAATATTGATCATGTGGCGACATTGCGTCAGGCGAGGGGAACGCGTTATCCCGACCCGGTACACGCAGCTTTACAGATTGAACAGGCGGGTGCAGATAGTATTACTTTGCATTTACGGGAAGATCGTCGTCATATACAGGATAGCGATGTCTATGAGCTGAAAGCGCGTATGCTGACGCGGATGAACCTTGAAATGGCGATCACAGATGAAATGATCAAGATTGCTGAGGATCTTAAGCCTGAAGATTGTTGCCTGGTACCTGAGAGTCGAGAGGAATTGACCACAGAGGGTGGTCTGGATGTGATCTCGCATGCGTCTACAGTGCGCGATGCCTGTACTCGATTGAATGAGGCCGGTATTAAAGTGTCACTATTTATTGATGCGGATAAAAGGCAAATAGATGCGGCCAGGGAAGCGGGTGCGCCTGTTATTGAAATTCATACGGGGCATTATGCTGATGCACAAACGCGTGAGCAGCGTCAACAGTTATTTGAGCAGATTAAAGAAGCGGTGGCTTATGCGAATGAAATTGGCCTTCAGGTCAATGCGGGGCATGGTTTGAATTTACAAAATATCAAAGCCATTGCTGGACTTGATGCTCTTTGTGAATTGAATATTGGTCACGCGATTATTGCGGATGCCGTGTTTATGGG
>JAGLQT010000093.1 GCA_023136715.1 Gammaproteobacteria bacterium
ATTTTATGCGAAAGTGAAATGCAGGAGTTTCGTGAGCATAATTATCCGGTACGTTTTTTAGCCAAACGTTTTGCCGCCAAAGAAGCGGTAGCTAAGGCGCTGGGTACAGGATTCTCAGCAGGTATTGGAATGAAGATGATTGCTGTGGCTCATGATGAATCAGGCAGGCCTTTGATTGAGCTGTCTCAAGCCGCGAAGCTGCGTGCGGATGAGTTAGGTATGTCGGCCTCATGGCTTAGTATTTCAGACGAAAAGCATTATGCAACGGCTTTTGTGGTAATGGAGAGAAATAACTAGCTTTGTAATGACTAATCAGAGGTGTCTTGAAGCAGGAGTTCAGCGTGATTGATATTAATTAGTCGCTCAATCTCATTAGTCAGCTGATGTGTACTTGGTGCAAGTCTTTCTAAAATACCATTATCAATGTCAGATTCCAGTTGTTCTGCTGCATTTCTTAAAGCAAGAGTCCCGCAGCAACGAGTAGCTCCGTGTAGTTTATGTGTTTGTTGTCTGAGTTGTTCAATGTCATCTTTAGATAAGGCGTCATTGATGATTTGTAAATGTTCAGGCAACTCATTGATCAGCATATTGGTTAATTCATTGGCAAGCTGAATATTACCTGCTGCGAGTTCTAAAGCCTCAATTTTGGAAAAAAATTCCGTTTCATTCTTAATTTGCTTTATGGATTGATGTGTATTGTTTTTTAATATCCATTGGTCAATTGTATTTTGAATGCATGCTTCGTTGAACGGTTTTATCAATACATCATTTATCCCACATTGTTTGAATTTCTCCGATTCTTTTGTGGCCATCGCATTAGCAGTTAATGCGATGATTATCGTGCCATCATTATTTTTGTTTTTGCGTATGAGCCTGGAAGTTTCGTAACCATCAAGTTCTGGCATTTGAAGGTCCATGAATATCAGGTCAAAATGATGATTATCTAGCAGGTCAATGGCTTGTTGACCATTTTTAGCAGTAATTGCCTGAGCCCCATTTTTTTTCAGAATTATTTCAGCCAGCTTTAGATTGATGTCGTTGTCATCAACAATAAGGATGCTTAATGATGACCAATCAAAAAGATTGTCAGGTGTTGATGGTGTTGATGGTGTTGATGGTGTTGTTTGTATTTTATCAACGTCATGATTGATAAGTTTTGTTAGTGATTGGTTAATCAATTCATGTTTTGAAGAACGGAATATTGCATCATTAAAGCCATAGCTTTTTATGTCTCTGAGGTCTTTGTGTGAGCGAGTGCTGACTATGGCGAGTAGGGGGCAGATGATGTTGCTAGAGGGTATTAGTGATTTAATTTGCTTTATGCTCATTCCTGATCTGCATATACTTACAATGATCAGGTCATAGATAGATGAGTCTTCTGGAATTGTATTGAAGTTGCTAATATTGCAGCCCCAAATTTTTAGCATAGATTGTATGCCTTTTTCGCAGGAGCAATGAGGATCGATAAAACATATTTTTTTGTTGAGTAGTGAATTTTCGGCGTCATATTCTTGTTCCGTATTTTCGACTGAAATTTTTAAGGTGAATATTGAACCTTTATTGTGTTGGCTTTCGAAAGTAATATCGCCATTTAGCATTTGAGATAATTTTTTTGATATTACAAGGCCAAGCCCGGTACCACCAAATTTTCTTTCTATGGTTTTGTCTGCTTGAGTGAACGCATTGAATAACCGATCTTGCTGAACCTGATTCATGCCAATGCCGGTATCTGTGATAGAGAAAATTAATTGTGTTGATGAATCATGTTCTTTATGTGAGCTTATATGCAACGATATAACACCATTCTCAGTAAATTTGATGGCGTTTCCAAGCAGGTTAATGAGTATTTGTCTGATGCGTACTGGGTCTGAATTTATGATGTTGGGTGTGCCTTCATCAATGTAATAAAAAAGTTCAAGATCCTTTTCGTAGGCAATGGGGATTAATAAATCAATAACTTCCTCAACAATATTGATGGTATTAAATTCAGAGAAATTTATTTCTAACTTTCCGGATTCTATTTTTGATAGATCGAGTACATCATCAATAATATTAAGCAAGTTGCTTGCTGATTTTTTAATGATTTCCGAATAATCTCGCTGCTGAGACTCCAGCTCTGTACTCTCCAGTAATTCTGAAAACCCAAGGATTCCGCCTAGAGGCGTTCGCAATTCATGACTCATATTGGCTAAAAATTCAGTTTTTGCCTTGCTGGCCTGGATAGCGTTAGATCGAGCAATATCCAGTTCAGCATTTCTTATTTCGAGCTCTTCCATGGTCTCATGAAGTTCTTTGGTTGATTCATCGATTTTTTCTTCGAGGTTATCACGAGAGCTTTGTAATTCACTGGCCATAATGTTGACGCATGATTCCAGTATGCCAATGTCTCCAGGAGCTTGCTCCTTGATACGCGCTTTATAATCGCCTGAAGATATTTTTTTAACTGTATTGGTTAGCGTGTTCACCGGCTGAGATATTTTTTTACTCAAACGAATAGCGAGTGTCATGCTGGCTAATAATACAAATAATGTTATTAAGCTACCTTTTGCAATAGCTTGAATTTTCTTAGCGTTGATATTTGTTGAGCTAAGGGTTATCTCTATATAACCAATAATGTTTTCATTGTTGACGGCATTGTTAGCCGTGTCTGGCAGGTTGATATCCAGGGTTTGAGTTTTGATGGCTTCCCTGAATGTGGTGAGTTCCTCTGAGGCAAGTTGATGCCATATGGATTTTTTTTGTTGTGATAAGTCGGCGTCATTCACTGAAATGAGCACTTCATTGTTTTCGTTAGTAATCTTAATGCCAATGATGTCATTATCCGATAAGGTGTTTTCCAGGATGGGATTCAGGCTGCTAATATTTCCAGAAAAAACCGCATATTCTGAGGCAGGCGCTAATTGCCGAGCAATAATATTCCCTTGCTGAATTTGCGAGTCCGAAAGAAAACTCAGTTGTGAAAGGGTGAAGTAACTGGTTAATACTATGGCTACTACCAGAACTGGTAGTAATGCAAGAGTGATAATGTGTTGTCTGATGCCCCAGTTACTCATGATATTTCTCTTGCAGTTTTTTTGTAAGTATTTTCCTGTCCGGTATCTGAATGCCGAGTGATCTGGCTACGTTCTTGTTTGTTGTAACATCAAAATACTCAGGGTAGAGATGCGTGTTTATGTTTTCATTATTGTAGTGCTTTTGAATGAGTTCTGAAATTTGCCTGCCCAGTTGTTCTGTTGAGCTATGCATTGCAGCTAATGCGCCCGCACGAACAAAGTTTTCTGAGAACCCGATAATGGGTACCCTGTGTCTATAAGTGGTGAGCAGGATGCTTTTAATCGTTTTAGCGTTATAAATAGCAGGATCGGGTAGTGCCAGTAGAACACCGCTGCTGGGTAACGAGGTGTTTAGTGCATCGATGATATTGATATATTCTTTGAGTATGATGGTGTTGAGCTTTAGTTTATATCGTTTTGCACATGAAGCTAAATTTTTGATTAGTGGCGTGTTTGTAGTTGATAAAAGCACGCTGATTAGCTTCCAATCTGGGTTTAATAATTGTGCTAACGCAAACTGCTGGCAAACTGGCTGAGTCATTGATAGGTGTGACTCACTTTTATGTTCTGGATCTATATTTGGATTGGTATCGGTAAATACCCTTAATTTTGGATTGGGCAGTTTTTTTTGATCAATGAGCGCAGCAGCTTCATGTCCTAAACTAATAATCAGGCTGCTGTTAGTGTTTATATTTATCGTCTGTTCGAGGTAAAAAGTTTCTGCTTTAATGTTAGATATTTTTAGATTGGACAGGATGTTTTCTACCAGCGATTTATGGTGACTATTGTTGCCCGAACTGACAATAATGACATGTTGTTCGGTAATAGCTTGTGTCGAGTTACAGAAAAAGCAGGCGAACAAGACTAAGCACCTGATCAGAGCAGGTATGGTCTTATTTGTCATTGTTAATGGGTATCTGACCATTTGTCAGCTATAACATCCTGTTCTTATATCTGGTGTTTATTGGAATGAAATTGAATACTCAATGAATCCAGTTAGGTTATTCTCAGCGAGTGGGCCGCGATTAGGTAACTGGTGGTAGTCATTGTATTCATCCAGTAAGTTTTTTAATATCAGTGATAGCTTCGACGTGCTGTTGCTTTGCCTGATTGATCTTGAAATACGTATGTCCATGGCGGTATAGCTACTTGGCTGTCTGTTAGGCACATCAAGCCATAGCATTTCATCGGCATAGTAAAAGCCTAAGCTGCCGCTATAGAGTTCGTTGAACTGTTTTATTGCCAGGAAAGAGGCTGTTCTTTTTGGGGCGGAATTCTCAAATTCTTCGGAAAGTAAATCTCGTGGATTATCATTACTTTTTATCCCCAGAAAAGATACATTGCCGAAAAAACGAAATGAAGCATCGGGTCGAAAGTCAAATTCAATTTCAACACCGGTCACGTCCGTACTGTCAACATTTTTATGTATACCCGCTTCTCCGTCAAAGCTGTCAGATGCAACTGGGACGGTTTCTGTTTGAATTAGATCATCCAGGCGATCGTGGAATAAACGGACGTTGAAGAATAATTTGTCGTTTATGAATTGACCAAAATATCCAATTTCCCGACTTATGATAGTTTCATGTTCAAGCTTGTCATTGGGTATGATTTGTTGTTCAACAAGAGTGAATCCAATTGGGGTGCCACCACTGGTCAGGTCATGACTGAAAACGGTATTGCCAAATTCTTCGCTGATAAATGGACTACGAATTGCTTGTGATATGCCAACCCTTACACTGTGTTTATCATTGAACTTATGGATCAGTGCTAGCCTGGGTGAAACTTCTGTATCCAGTGTTTTATTGTCCTCTATAAGTGTGCCAAAGTTGAGCAGGTTTTTTTGATTGATTTGCCATTCCGCATTGGCAAATAATCGATAGGTTTCCCTTCTGATGGTTCCCTGGTCAGTAAGGAAGAATGCTGATTTAGCGATATCCTGTTGTGCGCTGATTCCCCATATCAGCCTAAGATTATCTGTGGTTTGATTGTAGTGGGTGAATTCGAGATTATGCCTTTCCGATTTAAGACCAAAGTCAAGATCGAGAGTGAAATCATCAATGCCTCCACCTACTTGAACGATTTTTGAAATGGACTGGTCTACTTTATCCTGGCGGTTGTAATAATATTGCACGATAAATGAGTTTTTGCTGTCTATGGTGTTTTCCAGTTTTAAGAACTGGTGTGCGTTGGTAGTATCGCTATCGCGTACTGGTCTTATGCCACCAATGGAGAAGTTTTCATTGATATCCATTGTTGTTTTACCATAGCCCCCCTGATAGGTCAGATGACTGTCATTATTGACCTGGTAATCAACACGGTAGTCGATGGCACCGGTATTGGTATCATCATGGTTATCAGCGGTTTCATAATAGGAGTATTGGTAAGCAAGCACATTGTCGTCTACATCATAGGTGCTGATGTTTTTTCTGGCATCCAGGCCATTATCATTTTGTGATGTCATGGTAACCCTGTAATCAAGGTCATCACTGCTTCCGCCGTATCGATAGGTCAGGTCTGCAATGTCGTGATTACCTGCCCTGAGCTTGGCGTAGTGCCCCGGGTCTTCAGAAGCATGTCGTGTGATGATATTGATAACAGCTAAAAATGAATTAGAACCATAGGTAGATGCGTTAGGGCCACGTGAGACCTCGATTCGTTCAATATCTTCAATATTGATGGGGATCATATTCCAGTTGACGCCACCGAGCAGTGGTTCGTAGATAGAGCGTCCATCGATCAAAACCTGCATTTGTTTTGAATACTGGTTGGTATGGCCATGATAGGCGACAACCAGTTTGTACTCTTCTCCCCATTCATTGTTGCTATTACCAACAACGATGCCGGGAACGAGCCTGAGAACTTCCGGGATGGTTCTGGCACCGCTGGCCTCGATAATTTGCCTGTCGATACTGGTGACAGCGATAGGGGCTTCCGATACAGGTTGCTCCAGGCGGCTGGCAGAGAGCACTACGGGCATTTCAAAGAATAACTCATCTTCGGTGGCCTGTAGTGGCGTGGAGAGCGTTAGAGCTATTGTGGAGAGCGTTAGAGCTATTACTGAGGAAATTGTAGCGGCTAGGTATCTGGGTGTTTTTGTGTTGTCGTTATACTGCTTGTGGAAGCTCATTATTGTTATCATTAGTGGCAACGGTGAGCTTGTAATATATACTCTCGACTTCTAGTAGTAAATATCATTATATCGTCATGGTTTTTGGCGACAAAGTATCAAAAATTGGTGAAATTCAATGTATAAATCTCTGGCTGATTATATTGGTCACACTCCGTTAGTTCGTTTGCAGCGATTAGCTGGCGATACAACAAATACCCTGCTGGTAAAACTGGAAGGCAATAATCCCGCGGGTTCTGTGAAGGACCGTCCCGCCCTGAATATGATTATTCAGGCTGAGAAGAGAGGAGATATCCAGCCTGGTGATACCTTGATTGAAGCTACCAGCGGAAACACTGGCATCGCTTTAGCGATGGCAGCGGCGATCAAAGGCTACCGTATGATATTGATTATGCCTGATCATATGAGCGAAGAACGCCGTGCTGCCATGAAAGCCTATGGTGCGGAACTGATTCTGGTGACCAAGGAACAAAGTATGGAAGGCGCGCGTGATCTTGCGCTGCAAATGCAGCAGGAAGGCAAGGGCAAGGTGCTGGATCAATTTAATAATGCGGATAACCCGAATGCGCATTACATCAGTACCGGTCCGGAGATTTGGGATCAAACCGAGGGCAAGATTACGCATTTTGTCAGTGCCATGGGCACCACGGGCACCATTATGGGCGTATCCCATTTTCTTAAGGAAAAGAACCTCGATATCCAGATTGTTGGTGTGCAGCCTGAAGAGGGTGCGAGCATCCCGGGCATTCGTCGCTGGCCCGAAGCTTACTTACCCGGTATTTTTGAAGCCAGCCGAGTTGATCGTACACTGGACATTAGCCAGCAGGCCGCTGAGCAGACGACACGCGATCTTGCCGCTAAAGAGGGTATCTTCTGCGGAATTTCATCAGGTGGCGCAGTAGCGGCTGCTATGCAATTGAGTCAGGAAGTTGAAAACGCGGTTATCGTTTCAATTATTTGTGATCGCGGTGATCGATATATGTCTACCGGTGTTTTTCCTGCCTAATCATTTTTTGTTGAGTTATTGCTATGTCTGATAAACGTCGTCGGCGACGCGCAAAGCGTCTGCCGGAAGAAACCGTCCAGGTCGATATTGAATCTTTATCCGCTGAAGGTCGTGGTATTGCCCATGTCGATGATCGAACAGTTTTTGTCGACCAGGCATTGGCCGGTGAAACGGTACTATTTAAATATACCAAACTGAGTAAAAATATTGCCGAAGCTCGGGCGGTAGAAATTCTGAAAGCTTCACCTGACCGTATTGAGCCAAAGTGTAAGGCATTTGAATTGTGTGGAGGCTGTTCGCTACAACATATGGGCCCAGAAACTCAGCTTGAGTTGAAACAGAAGACCTTTTTAGAGCATCTGGAGCACATTGGTAAGGTCAGCGCAGAAAACCTGCTGCCGCCGCTGACAGGGGCGCTTTGGGGCTATCGTCATAAAGCACGGCTAAGCGTTCGTTATGTGCGAAAAAAAGACCGGATTATGGTCGGTTTTCGTGAGCGAGGTTCTTCGTTTGTTACCGATACTGAACAATGTGAAATTCTGCATGCGAGTGTGGGTTATCTTATAACCGAGTTATCTGAATGCATTGGCTCAATGGAAATAAAAGAGCGAATTCCGCAGATTGAAGTGGCGGTAGGGGATAATCAAACGGTGCTAGTTTTCAGGCACCTTGATCCCATGCCTGCAGCGGATAGAAAAATCTTGCTTGAACTTGCGAAGCAGCACGAACTGGTTGTTTATTTGCAGGCCGGTTCACCGGATGAGCTTGAGGCTCTGTATCCTGCGCAGCCTGAAGTGCTTTATTACAAACTACCTAAACACAATGTGCGCGTGGAATTTCAGCCTTCCGACTTTACGCAGGTTAATCCAGAAATAAACCGTAATATGCTGGATTGTGCAATCAACTTTTTAGAGTTGAATGAAAATGATCAGGTATTAGATTTGTTTTGTGGCCTGGGCAATTTTTCTTTACCTATGGCACGACATTGCGCACATGTGACAGCAGTCGAAGGTGCTGAGGTCATGGTGAAGAAGGGACGTGAAAATGCGGCCAGGAATAATATTGAAAATATTGAATTCCACATGGCTGATTTGTACAGCGATGAAATTGCAACAGCACCCTGGATGAAGAAAAAATATAATAAAATTTTACTGGATCCACCACGTTCCGGTGCCGATGCTGTGATTAGGTACTTAGCAAAAATGGATGCAGAACGCAT
The DNA here is from genome assembly GCA_023136715.1 of Gammaproteobacteria bacterium. Classification (GTDB taxonomy): domain Bacteria; phylum Pseudomonadota; class Gammaproteobacteria; order SZUA-229; family SZUA-229; genus LH-M37. The sequence continues at coordinate 8,406 of JAGLQT010000093.1, forward strand.
CGTTTATGTTTCCTGTCATCCCGCCACATTGGCGCGTGATGCAGGTGTTCTAGTGAATGAATTGGGTTATCGCTTAAGCGATGCGGGAATCATGGATATGTTTCCACATACCAGGCACGTGGAATCTATTGCCGTTTTTGTTAAATAAATTTTGCGAATTAAAGTGTATGTTGAGAAACATCAACATACCTTTTTTATTCGATATAGAAACCCATTTTAACGCCAGCAACTTCAATCACGTCACCGTCTTTCAAAGGCTGAGCCTGGGTACTTACTTCCTGGTCGTTGACCAGGGGGCGCTTCTCATAAGAGCCTGCATCAACAACGATAAGGAAAAAGCCTAGAGGACGTCGTGTGATAGCTGCTACCTGTATACCGGGTTTTCCCAGTGTGGTCAGGATTTTTGTGATTTTCATTCGTTTGCCGCTGTTAGCACCACTCATGAGTTCTAAAGAAGCCTGGCCCGGTTCGCTGGCACCAGCTGCTCCTGCAGAAGCCAGGTCAGCTGCAATTTTGCCAATCGATTTTTCAAGTTTTTTACTGGTTTCATTAGAAACAGGTTGATCGTTCGCGTCAGGGCGAATGATCATGGTTTTTTCAAATTCACCTTCACCAGCTTCTTCGGCTTCATTGATATATTCCAGTGTATGTTTGCCTATGATGACTTTTTCACCATTTCGTAATGCATGTTTGGTAATGCGCTCACCATTAACTAGGGTGCCGTTTGTGCTGTTCAAGTCTTCAATGAATGAATCGTTAAGGATGGTTAGAATTTTGGCATGGGTGCCACTGACGGCGAGGTTATCGATATGAATGTCATTCCCCGGCTTACGCCCGATAGTAAGGAGTTCCTTATCCAACTCGTATTCTTTTACTGGCTTGCCATCAAAGCTGAGTATTAGTTTTGCCATTTTTGTTCCTTAGTGCGCAATATTATTGTTATATTTTTGAGGTTATGTCTAAGAGAATAAGTCAAAAAACCGAGAAAACAAGCTATTTTTAGCAGGAAATGATTTTAATGGTCTTGCCAAAATCACGGAAATATTGTCTTTTCCGCCGTGTCGGTTTGCTTCTTCAATCAGTTCGGTTGCTGCTTTTTCAAGATTATCTGTGTTTCGTTTAATAGTTTCATGAATCAGGTCATCTTCAATCATGTCACTCAGGCCGTCAGAGCAGAGTAAGTAGATATCACCAATTTGTGCAACATCTTCCTGAATATCTATGTTTACATTTTCTTCGATGCCGATGGCACGGGTTACCAGGTTTTTATTGAGTGATTTCCTGGCTTGCTCGGGCGTGTAAAAACCGCGATCAACCAGTTCCTGCATTAAGCTGTGGTCGCGGGTGACTTGTTCGAGTACACCATCTCTAATTCGGTAGAGGCGTGAATCACCAACGTGCGCTACGGTAAACCGGTTGTCATAAAATAAGACAACGACGACGGTGGTGCCCATGCCACGGTATTGCTCATTTTCATTTGACGAGTCAAAAACATTGTTATTGGCGAGTTTGATGGCATCGTGCACAGTAATGCTTTCCATGCTGTAGCCGGTTTTTTCATCGATAGCATTTTCATCGATGGTTTTTATTCTTTCGGAAATCGTGTCGTACACAGTGCTGACCGTAATGGCACTGGCGACTTCACCGCCACGGTGACCACCCATACCATCGGCCAGAATGGCAAGGCCTAACGAGGTCTCGGTGCTGATAGCATCTTCATTATGATCACGTACCGAGCCGACATCGGTTATTCCAGCTATTTCAATTTTACCTTTCAAGTTCATAGCGTTCCTCAGCCCTTTCCTTCAGCAGCCATGATCCTCAGACACTTTGCAATGTCATCAGCCATTTGTTTTCCGGTTTGGTAACGTTTTTCAGTGTCTTTTTGCAAGGCGCGATTGATGATGACGCCTATGCACCGTGGTAAATCGGGATTAATGGATTCGGGAGCGGGGTGAGCTTCGTTGGCAATTTTATACATCAGTGCTGCCATTGAATCGCCGACAAAGGGAAGCTGGCCTGTGACCATCTGGAAAAGCATTACACCAAGTGAGAACAGGTCTGATTGACCGCCCACTCTTTTACCTGCCAATTGTTCAGGTGACATGTAAGAGGGTGTGCCCAATACCATGCCGGTTTTAGTTTTGCTTGAATCAGTAATACGTGCGATGCCGAAATCGGTAATTTTTAAACTATCAGTTTCTGGATCCCACATGATGTTGGCCGGTTTAATGTCGCGATGAACGACATTGAAGCTGTGTGCATAACCCAGGCCGTCAGCAGCTTGTTGCATAAGCGAAAGAACCTTGGTTACTGGTAATAGCTTATCTTTTTTGATGTATTTGACGAGGTCGGAACCTTTTAAATATTCCATGGCAATATAAGCCAGATCATGTTCATCACCGGCATCAAAGATGGTAACAATGTTGGGGTGATTGAGACGACCCGCTGTTTCAGCTTCACGGAAGAAACGTTCTTTTACTTCTTCCAGTTCATCGTCTTCAAACTCTTGTGAAAGCGCCATGGTTTTGATGGCGACGACGCGTGAAATTTTTGGATCTTTACCCAGATAAACGGCACCCATAGCACCTTTACCTAATTCTTTTTCTATTTCATAACGACCCAGCATGGGTTTTTCGATATTGCCATCGTCAAGCACCAAAGTACCACCGGGTGATGAGCCACCACCACCCAGTACCACTGTTTCATCCATGGCGGTGGCGCGGTTTGAGCGCGTTTTAATATCACGGAAATTCGCATCGTGATCGCTAATGTAATCGTAAACAGATTTGGCTTTGTTGAACTGGCGTTTACGTTCGTAGTCCAGGGCTAGATTGTATAAAAGTTCCAGCGCAGATTTATCAACAGGTAGTTTTCGGAACTTTTCAAAGGCCATGTCAAGCTGTCCCTGGCCTTGCATGGAAAGACCCAGCATACGATTGCTTTCAGCAGATTCAATATCCAGACGAGCTTTGCCACGTTCTGTCAGCAGGAAGCGCTTGGTTGTCAGTAAGATATGTCCTGCGATAAGTAGCAAGGAAGGTGACATTAGTTGCACCCACATGCCTTCAGTTGTCATCAGGTAATAATGTGTGATGAAAAAAAGAGCAAACAGGAAAAGGGTAATGACAAAACTTGCGGCAGCACCCATTCGGGGTAATAGCAGCATCAAATATAGTGCAACAAGGAAGAGTGCGCCAAATTGTGCGTAGCCAGCCCATTCAGGTTCAATAAAAAAGTCTTCGTTAAGGATGCTTGAAATTGAGTGGGCTAGTGTCAGTACTGGCGGCATGGCCGAGTCAATGGGTGTTACGAAATTATTGCCTACCCCAGATGCGGTGGCACCGATGAGTACAATTTTATCTTTATATTTGTTAGCAGGGATTTTGCCCTGAATAACATCAAAGAAGGAATCGACAGGGAAGGCACTCTCATAGCCGTTATCGCTGTAGAAGAATGTTTTCATTAGGGATTCTTCATCGGTTTTAATTATCAGGCGACCAAGCTGAATATCTGAACTGATGGTTACCTTGATGTCATTAACACCCAAATTCAGACTTTTCGCTGCAAGTATTAGTGCTATTGAGGGATAAATATCCTCATAGTAATCAATAATCAGTGGTTCATTGCGTATGCCTCCATCCACATCAAGGACGCTAACTAGAGCTCCGATATTCAGTGCAGTATTGCCAATGCTTTGTATAGGTGGGAGTGCTTCTATAACAGGAATAGGGCGCCAGCCATCAGGGTTGGTGTCTGGGGTATCAATAATGTTATGTTCAGGGAGTTTATTGCGCTGTACGTATTCAGGAAGGTTTTCATCAGGACGACCAATAGGCTCACCTAGAGCAAATTGCATAGCCTGTATGATATTGCCTGTTTGTTGCATGCTTTCAGTCAGCACTTTATCGCTATCCAAAGCTATTTCAGCTGCAGCGATATATTCCTGATAAGCCGAAATTTCTTCGCTTACCTGGGTTTGTAGAGGGGAATTTGCTATAAATTCTTTAATTTTCTTAATGGCCGTTCGACCATTGGCATCGCGTTTGTTTTTAACGATGCGACGCGAATCATCAATGGTTTGGTTGAGTTCTTCCACGTACTGGGGAATGCTGGAAATGCTGCTTTCATTAAAATTCGTCTTGAGTTCCTGGATAAATTGCAGTCCGGGATCAAGCTGAGGTTCTGAAAATAAAGCGGTCTGACCAATTACTTTGGCGCCACCTTCCTTCAGAATTTCGTAGATTTGTGCATGTTTATCTCGAGGCCATGGCCAGCGACCAAGATTTTCAAGGCTTTCATCATCAATAGCAATAATAGCTATTTTGTCACTGGCAGTGCGGCTGGATGATTGCACACCAAAATCATAGGCGTCACGCTCGATGCTTTGTATGAAATCGGATTGTATCAAAAAGAGAAAAACGAGCGTAATGATGAGGCCGACAAACCAGTCGCTTTTCCAAACCCCTTGTTTCATAGTATTACCCGTTTTGTTTTTGTTGTTTTAGATACGACTATCCCTGGTCGTGACAGGGATTAGAGCTGTTTTTATATCTATTTTTTATTCTTTGACCTTTATAGCTGAAAAACATCTGATTATCACGTATATCACCCTGTAATTATTAGTAAATAATCTGATGTACTATCTATTTGTTTTTCGAGCATAACTTATTCCCGTTCCTATGTCCCGTCCCATACTGCAGCCCCTTAGTACATATAAGGCTGATTCTCATTTTTCATTAAAATACTGGCCATAGTGGCACCCACACGTTTTGCCAATCTGTCCAGTAAATCATCGGTGACGGTGAAGTTGACAATATCTTCTTCGCCAATCACTTCCCTGGCGACATAACCAGCGCTGGCTAATTCATCGATTAAACCAATATCGAGACTTTGTTCTCCGGTCCAGATAAGGCCGGAGAATAAGCCTTCCACATCGTGTTTTAAGCGATCACCGCGACCTTTTTTCACCGCGCTGATGAATTGTTGATGAATGCTTTGCAGCATGGAGCTCATGTGTTTGTTGACCTCTTTATCGATAGGTGCAAAAGGATCGAGTAAGGCTTTGTTTTTACCTGCGGTGAGTGTGCGGCGTTCTACGCCAAGTTTTTTCATGGCATCGACAAAACCGAAGTTATCCATGCGCACACCGATGGAGCCGACGATACTGGCCTTATCGGCGTAAATTTTATCGGCGGCAGCGGCAACGTAATAACCACCAGAAGCGCACATGTCACTGATTACCGCATATAGTGGTGTATCTGGGTATTTTTCACGCAGGCGAATAATTTCATCATAGATGTAGCCAGCCTGCACCGGTGTGCCGCCGGGACTGTTGATACGCAGAATGACACCGCTTGTGTTTTTATCTTCAAAGGCATCGCGCAAAGCGGTAACAATATTGTCCGAGCTGGCTTTTTCACCTTCGGCAATTAAACCTGTTAAGTCGACTAGCGCCGTATGTTTTGAGGTTAATTTATTCGCAGCCATCTCACTGTCTGAGAACATCACTAATAAAGTAATGAGGTAGCCGAAGGTGAGCAGCTTGAAGAAAATGCTCCAACGACGCCCACGTTTTTGTTCGCGTAAGCTGGATTCAGCCAGTTTGGTAATAAATTTCTTTTCCCAGCCTGAGTCTTGTTCATTCATTATTTTGTTACACGCATGTTTGTATTGTTTTCATGAGGCAGTACGAAGTTTGATAAATCCGCGACCTTGTCCAGATATAATAAAGGCTTGTGCGTCATCAGTCTATCAGTTGTGTGAGCGCCATGTGTCACAGCGACTGCATCAACACCGGCATTATTGGCCATCATTAAATCATGTTCACTGTCGCCAATCATCAGCGCATGCCTGGCATCTGTTTTGGTGTCATTGAGAATGCCTAATAACATTTCAGGATGCGGTTTAGACTGATTTTCTCCAGCGCAACGAGTCGTGCTGAAATAATGGCTGACAGGATGTTCGGTGAGTGAATATTCAAGACCTGCACGACTTTTGCCTGTTGCGATGGCTAGATTAAAACCTTTGTCTAATAATTCATCAAGCATATCAGTGACGCCATCGAACAAAGGTGCCGGTACTTTATTTTCATTGGTGTAATGATGTCGGTAGGTATCGGCCATTTTTTTGGTCAATGCTTGCGGTTTATCTGGGTGGAGCCGTTCAACGGCTTCCTGTAAGCCTAAACCAATGACACTGCGAGCAGCTTCCTCGGTGATGCTTTCACCGCAAACTATTTTGCTGGCGGCCTGCAAGCTGTGTGTGATTTGCTCTATGGAGTCGATGAGTGTGCCGTCCCAGTCAAAGATAATCAACGAATAGGGATTGTTTAGATTGTTCATTAATTAGAGCTGCCCTAATTTGTTTAGTAAGTTTT
>JAGLQT010000094.1 GCA_023136715.1 Gammaproteobacteria bacterium
ATGCTACTTCTGAGAAACGAGGAATGATACCACCGCCATAGCCATATACAGATACGGTGCCGCCTTTCCAGTAACCTTTACGAGTTTCGTAGGAATGCTCAAGTTGACCAAGAAGACTACTTGTTACTTCCTGGATGCGCTCACTAGGATGCTCATCACGAAGTTTCTTGATACCAGAAATAAAACTGGGCCATGGTCCTTCTTCAAGGATGTCTAGCATTGGTGTTTCGTATATCTTTTTGGCCATGGATTGTCTCCTGTTATACCGCCATTGTTCTGATCTTATGATCAGATCGTGTATTTTGGTCGAAATCGGGGAACCGATTGTATTCCCAAATCAATTTGTTCTCAATATCCACATGGGTAAAGTTTTCTAATTAAAGACCCATGGAAAATTATGGAACGAGAGTCTAGGGGTAGGCAGGCCTATGTAGAATCCTACCCTTGGGGGGGGAGGGGTAGCTCGTTTTACCCCTAAAGAGATAGAGTTTTTTTGTATTTCTTTGCTATTGCTGATGGCTGTCTAGTGAAATCAATGATCTATGGGGTTTTTATCATGCTTTTACTAAGAAACATCTATTTTGTTTAATACTACCTATATATTAATGTGTTATCGGTAAGAAATATGCCCAATAAGGGCGCTTGCCCTTTAGTGATATTGTGTTTTGAAGGCAATGTCGCCATTCTGTGCACCTATTTTCATGATACGCATTTTGGCATGACCGATCCCAATATCGATAATTCTAGTCTTAAACAGTATGACGCTGAGAAGGTCTTTGATTTATCCCGCTCCAGTGATTATTCAGCATGGCGTCAATTTAAGCTGAATTCACGAGCTAGTGATGCTGGGGTATTGAAAGTAGAGATTCAAGACCCATATTCTCTACAGGCAGAAGAGATCGCGGCTATCAGTCGATGTTGCGCTATTTATGGTGTGGCTATTTATCAATTGTCTGAGCGGTCGCAGAGTGATAAAGCCCTGGTGCATCAATTGGGGCATCAGCTTGGTTTGCTGTCTCTGGATGGTAATTTGAGATCGGATGAAGATAATATCAGCAGTTTGCAGGTGCGTTCTCAGCAGGGTAACCAGTATATTCCGTACACCAACAAGCCACTGAGTTGGCATACGGATGGTTACTACAATGCCTTAAATAAGCAAATTCGGACAATTATTATGCATTGCGTGAGTCCTGCGGCTGAAGGTGGCGTGAACCGATTGCTGGATCATGAATTACTGTATGTTTGTTTGCGAGATGAGAATCCAGCCTGGGTTGAAGTCTTGATGCATCCGCAGGCGATGACGATACCGGCCAATATTGAAGAAGGCAAAGAAATACGCGGTGCCATGACGGGGCCTGTATTTTCGGTTGATAAAGCCACGGGTAGTCTGCATATGCGTTATTCAGCGCGAAAGCGAAATATAGAATGGCGCGATGATGTGTTGACCCGCCAGGCTGTTGAGAAAATTAATGAGTGGCTGGCAGATGAGGCGCTAACGCTGAAATATCGGCTGAATACGGGTGAGGGTATTGTTTGTAACAATATATTGCATAATCGCAGCGGTTTTGTAGATAGTGATACACAGCAGCGTTTAATGTACAGGGCAAGGTATTATGATCGAATTGCTGGCACCGGCATGTCGAGTTAAGTTGGCTGAAATAGATAATGAACGAGGAACACAAGAATGCTTTGGTTAAGTGAAGTCATGTTGCAAAATCAGGAACTGGAAAGCTTTGAGGATTTGAAGCTGGAGCTGGCCAAACGCGCAAAAGCCGGTGAATTGTTTTTTCAGATGGATGTTAAGCCCGGTTATGCTGATACGCCGAATGATTGGCAGGATAAGCTGGAAGCCGCTTTTACGGCCCGGCAGGAATAAGGTTTCGATATGCTTTGGGAAGATGAAGATAAAAAAACTGAATTTGTACAGCCTAATAATGTGGTTGATTTGTCATTCAAAATTTTGTGTCAGCAGTTACCGATTACACATGCCTGGGAGCTATCTCAGGCCCTGTATGAAATTTTGCCCTGGTTATCCGACGAGACAGAAGTGGGTGTTCATCAAATACACGGAGCTACTGCCGGCAATGGCTGGGAACGCCCTGCTGATGGTGAGTTAATTCATCTGTCGAAACGTACGCGCATGAACCTGAGAGTGCCAAGAACTCGCGTTGAGGAAGCAATCTTGCTGGTTGGGGCAAAAATGGATATTGCCGGGTATGAAGTAGAAATTGGTGCGGTAACAGAAAAGCCGTTAATCCCATTGGGCACGCTATTTTCGCGTTACGTGGTGGTGCCTGATGGTCTGGATGAAGATGGTTTTGTGGAGTGGGTGGTTGATGAGTTGGCCAGGCGTGATATTAAACTGAGGAAAATGCTCTGTGGTATGACGCATACTATTCAAACGCCCGACGAAAATATTCAAACGCGTAGTTTAATGATGGCTGATCTGGATAAGCAGACATCAATTGCACTGCAGGAGCAGGGTGTTGGTGGTGCTCGTCA
>JAGLQT010000095.1 GCA_023136715.1 Gammaproteobacteria bacterium
AGACTTTGTAGAGAAAAGAAATCATCTTCCAGCTTGATACCAAAGACAATGTCCTGGTAGACAATGACCGTCGACTCATCAGGCTCGTCTTCTGGTTGCAGGCTCATGCGCATGGGAATGGTTCGACCATCAATCTTTTGAGACTGATCAAAAGTCATTGTACGTATCAACAGCCCTTCTTCATCGTAGTAAACGGCTTTATAAGGCGCCAGCGTATCCTGCTCAACCAACATCACAATCTTACCCCAGACAACAGCAGCATCCATTTTAGGCAGGGAGGTTATTTCATAAATGCGTCGTCCATTACGCTCACCTTCAAAAGTTATACTCGAATTGTAGTCATCCTGAAAGCTGCTCTCCTTGATTAAATCATCATTGGTAAAATGACTACCCATCCAGGAGCCGGACATCATGCTGGAAGGTACCTTGGTAACACGATTGATTTTAGGCAGGTAGTTCCAGATATTCTCCTCAACTTTAAGCGTGGCGATACCCCTATCCTTAATGGGCTGGCGGATTAATACCAATGAATAATCTTTGCCACGGGACCAGGCCTCCATCGTCATGCTACGTTGATAACGCTTCGTTTTAACACTCATCGACATGGTGGCATGCGAAGTGCTGCCACGCCAGAGCTCATCAATGTGACGAATCAGCTCATCAATCTCAACGGCCCTTGCAGTAAAAGAAGCCAGTGACAGACACAGAATAAAAACGAAACTACAGAACGTTCTGTAAATAGTTTCTGCTGAAACAGCCCTATTCCTGATAATCCTATACTCCGCTAGCACTATGATCACTCCTGTTAATAATATAAGTCTTCACGATACTATAATTTACCGCTTTCAAACAACGTACCTCAGATTTATTATCGTCCTTTTTAAGGCATTCGTAAAACCAGCAATAAATCACAATTCAACCAACATTTCTTAAACACTATTAATTATTCATATGTATTTGTAGAACAGACAATAGATACACCATATGAACTATGGGTTTGATAATTTGATTTATCGCAATTAACTAAAGCATAATTTATAACAAACAACCTATTGTTCTCAGTAATTGCTAGTATTAGTCACAGGAGTATTTCAATTTGAAGGTTTACTTATTTTCTTACGAGTTCGACTATCATGAAAAACAGTAAGTTAGCACTTAGTCCAGATACCTTATATCACGCATGTGATATGTCCACACTGAAATTCAAAACGACCGAGGAATTAGAGGACTCGAAAGAGATTATTGGTCAGGATCGCGCCCTTGAAGCTCTGGACTTTGGCGTCGGCATCAAAGATGACGGATATAATTTATTTGTTTCAGGCTCTACCGGCCTGGGCAAACACACCATTGTAAAACACCTGTTAAAAACAAAGGCCGCGGACTTAACAAAGCCCAGCGACTGGTGTTATATCAATAATTTCGAGCATCCTCACAAACCTAAAGTCCTCAAATTACCCACTGGTTATGGAAGTAAATTGCGCGATGATATGCAGCAACTGGTTGAAGACCTGTTAAGCGCCATCCCCTCTGCATTTGAAACTGACGAATACAATGCGCATGTTAAAGAAATAAATGATGAATTAGAAGAAACTAAGGACGCAGCCTTCCTCAAATTAGCCGAAAAATCCGAAAGTGAAAACATTGCTTTAATGCGTACTCCGGGTGGTTATACACTTGGCCCAATGAAAGACGGAAAAGTGCTCACTCCGGATGTTTTTGAAAAATTACCTAAAGAAGAACAGGATGAAATAAAAGAAAAAATTGAAGAGATAGAAGCAGAGGTTAGTGCCACAATACGAAAACTGCCAATATGGGCTCGTGAATCCAGAAATAAAATTAAACTTCTGAACCGTGAGGTTTCGCAAGTTACCGTCGAGCAGTTTATCGATGAATTACGGGTTAATTACGAAAGCCTGGCCGATGCCCTCGCCTATATCGATGAAGTTAAGAACGGAATCATACAGGACGTCGATGCATTCAGAAATCCAGGCGGCGATGAACTTGCCATTCCTGGCATGATGAAACAAAAACCATCCTTCACACGTTTTCAGGTCAATGTTCTGGTTGATAACAGTGACACAGAAGGTGCACCAGTCATCTATGAAGACAACCCTACTTATAACAACATAATGGGGCGCATCGAGCATATGGCCCAATTTGGTACCCTGTTAACTGATTTCACATTAATTAAGTCTGGCGCCTTACATAGAGCCAATGGCGGTTTTCTTGTGTTTGATGCACGTCGCGTACTGACATCACCCTTTGCATGGGAAGGATTGAAACGTGCCCTGCGTGCCCATGAGGTGCGCATGGAATCACTAGAGAAAATGCTGAGCATTTCCAGCACGATATCATTAGAACCTGAGCCGATTCCAATAAATCTTAAAATTGTTCTTACTGGCGACCGCTGGATATATTACCTGCTCAAAAAATACGACCCTGAATTTAATCAGTTATTCAAAGTGGCCGCTGATTTTTCTGAGGAGATCGACAGGAATGCTGAAAATACATTTTTATTTTCACACATGATTGCAAGCCTGCAACGTGAACAAAAATTCAAACCATTCGAGCAGAGCGCTGTAGCCTTAATTATCGAAAACTCTTCAAGAAAAGTTAAAGATGCCGAGAAGTTATCACTCCATAAAGGCGATTTAATCGATCTGCTCAGGGAGGCAGATTACTGGTCTGGTAATTCGGGACATGATGTTATTACCAGAGATGATGTTCAACATGCACTCGATACGCGCATCAGAAGGCTTGATCAACTTCGTGAACGGGTGCATGAACAGGTCTTACGCGGAAATTATTTACTCGAAACTGACGGTGAAAAAGTCGCACAGGTTAATGGCTTGTCCGTCATCCAGTTAGGTGATTATGCCTTTGGTCGGCCATCAAGAATCACAGCCACTGCCAGACTGGGCAGCGGTAAGGTAATTGATATTGAAAGAGAAGTTGATCTTGGCGGATCAATACATTCAAAAGGTGTTTTGATTCTTTCATCCTATCTTGCCAATCGTTATGCACAGGATCAGCCGCTTTCACTTTCAGCTAGCCTGGTATTTGAACAATCCTACGGCACGGTGGAAGGCGATAGCGCATCAGTGGCTGAACTTTGTGCATTATTATCTGCGCTGTCTAAATTGCCCATTAAGCAATCTTTTGCAGTCACTGGCTCTGTTAATCAACTTGGTCAGGTGCAGGCGATTGGTGGTGTTAATGAAAAAATAGAAGGCTTTTTTGACATCTGTAAGGCCAGAGAGTTAACAGGCAATCAGGCCGTAATTATTCCCGCATCAAACATTAAACATCTAATGCTTCACAAAGATGTTGTAGAAGCCGTAGAGAAAAAGCAATTCAATGTTTATGCTGTAGAAACGGTTGATCAGGTGATGGAATTACTCACCGGCAAAAAAGCTGGCAATGAAAACAATAAAGGTGCATTTCCCAAGGGCACGATAAATGCCATGGTGAAAGATCAACTGACTGAGATGAATCGGAAACGTCAGCAATTTTCTAAACAGTCGAAGAGCGATAATGACGATGAACAGCGAGACTGAAAAAACAATAAATCGAATTCTCGTCAGCCTTGACTTCGATAGTTCCAGCTCTTCATTTGTAGAGTCGATGGTTAAGCTAGCCTCACAACTTGACGCAGAACTTTGCGGACTTTTCATTGAAGATTCGGAATTACAGCAAGTAGCTAATTTGCCATTCAGTCGTGAAATCACATTCCCTCTCGCACACACTAGAGAACTAAATAGTGATCAAATAGCCCGGCATTTAAAACAACACGCTGAAGCAATGCGTGAAATGATGAAAAACCTCTCTCAGCTATCGAATGTTGCCTGCTCATTCAAAACTGCAAAAGGCCCACGTATCGAGTCCGTATTAAGCGAATCTTATGACTTCCAGGTAGTTGTTTTGTTACCGGAAAAATATTCTTCACTGACAGCTAAACGACCTGCAAGGTTAGAGGAAATCATCAACCCAACCGTGTTGCTATACGATGGCTCGGAACAGGCACAAAAATCGGCCTATATTGTTAAAGCTCTTGCAGATAAAGGTGAATTGCATCAGCTTAAAATACTAACGCTGGATTATGATTCTGAAGTCTTAGCGAAACAACGGTTTACTTTTGAGAATGTTAATATCGATTATCAACGCATTAATGCCTATGAAATTTCAAGCATAATTGCACTATTAGAAACACAAAAAACAGGCTTACTGATATTACCCGCAGAGGATAAATTGATTGAGCAAAGCGAGCAGATAAGAAAAATACTTGATGCATTGAAATGCCCTTTATTACTTGTTCGGTAACAGGAAAAAGCGTTAACAGGTACTTTATTGCAGTTCGCGTACTACGGCATTTTCATCATATTGAGATAAATCACTTTTTGATAATATCCCATGATGGATAGCGTTGGGCGCGGTGATTTGAAAATTCACATACTGATTAACGTTCCAGAAAAACTGAGCGAAGAAGAACGTAAACTTTATGAGCAATTACGTCAGCTCAAAAAAGAACAGAAACAACATTGGTGGAAGGGGTTACTGTGCGCGAAACTATAAAAAGGGATAAATTTATTGAACTGATTGAAAATTATTGCAAGAAATTCGAGCCATAAACATTGCATTCATAACTCATTAATATTTGTGTAGCAGCTTGCTTCCTGCAAACTGCTAATCTCACGATACCGATTACTATTTTTTCCCATTTATTAGACTTATAAAACTCGCTATCAAGCAACACTAACAATTATTACTGCTATCACGATGGCTATAGCCGCAAGCACAAAAGTCAGGGTGTCAATAATTAACATTATGACGCTCCTTTTCTGGGTTAACTGCAGCGCATTAGTATACTCTTATATTCTAAAACTAAAAGCTATTTCTGCCCAAAGCTTGCAAATAAAAACCAGAATTAAAATATGTTTTTGATCAGGCCTTTGCCTGGAAAACAAAACCATGCGTCAAAACTTACACAGACATCTTAATCTAATACACCAAACACAAACTCATCAACATTCATCCTTATTTAGTTAGATATGCAATGTCCATTTTAGGCCACAAGCTGACACTTCTGTTTATTGAAAAATATTATATTTTTTTATTGAATAATGCATGTAATGCGGCGTGTTAGTACATTAGAAATAATTATGACTTTCTTCCCATTTACGACGTTCCCATATTAGATAAAAGAAATAATTATGATTATCTTCCTCTATACGACGTTCCCGTATTAGACAAAATGGTGCCCTCGCCTGTTTTCCCGATAAATATTTAGCACTCAGAAAAATACCTGACCGGATGAAAACCAAAATCACTGTTGGCCAGAACATCGAATTGCGCACATCACGAAGACTTTCTTCCCAACGCCAGTAACCCAGGCGTATAAAGTCCCCTGGCATATCGACAAGCTCCCCAATAATCGCCACTACAAGAACCATTAGCCATGGAACAAATGACCATAGTGGCTTTCGTAAGACCGCTGCGGTTGTAAGTAAAACAATAATACCAACATAAATGTGAAGCGCGCTATCTGACAGCCCCGTAACCGAGCCGATTTCAGCTTTAATGACTTGCACCGACAAGAAATCCATCTCATACTCACTTCACCAAGGACAATAGTAGATAAACGATACCTTTCATCTCTCGTAACTACCCGTTACAAGCTTTTGTCATTACATTGTGCTCAGGCGAATGTGCTTTACTATCAGGGAATAAAGGTTCTTGTTGTAGGATTTATCTTGACACATTGTAGGATCTATCTCGCAAGAATGGATCCGTTCTATCAGCTCGCGATCCTTTACGGACATTAAGAAATTGACGCCATCAAGTAAATGGGAGTCACTCCAGCATTCCCTGTTATCAATAAATTGGTAATTAGGCAGATATTGCGTAGTATTTTGACAGAATAATAAGCATGCAGAGACATGCTGTATTGAGAGTTACCGATATTAACTACATTAACTGAGGGTTCTGCATGGTAACTGCTAACTAAATGTCTGCTTTGGTCGTTAGCAGACATTACACACCTATAACTCCTCACAAACTATTCATAAGCAAATAACTAACCACTTTAATTAAAGCGCACCGCGCCTCTGATCATTTTCCAGCTCATCTTCTGGCAGAATTCTTTCCTGCGTCACGCGCCACTGGCCGTCATCTTCTTTCTGGATAATGAACTCAATACCGCTGCTATTCATCTCACCGTCAGAACCTTCAACCGTTTCTATCGACTTGAACATAATCCGCTCAGGTGTTTCAGCCAGTACATTTAAGCCTTTATAAGAAACCTGTTTCAATAACTTGTTTTCAAATTCGTGCTGACACTGGTTAAACCAGTCCTGATAGCCGATGACTTCAAAACCGGGCACACCGAAGACACTCACTTCTTTTGAGATCAGGTTCATGTGCTCATTGAGGTTTAAAGCGTTGGCGGTAGATGCCATGGCATCAAGAAAATTTTGTGCGTTCATTATGTATAAAAACCTTTAAAAAATATAAAAGAGAATGACTGATGATGGCGACTACTGGCAGCTGCCAACAGCACTGGCGCGACAGCGTTTCAGATCAAACCAGATTACCCTGCCCAGCTTGGCTTCGTCAAAGATAGCATCATCGATAACCGATTCGCGCATTGAAGCTTTAGTTAAATCTGCGCCAGTAAAATCAGCAAACTTCAAATCTGCATTATCAAGCACTACGCTATTCAGATTCGCATTGATCAAACTTGCCGACTCCAGCATCGCTGAATTCATTTTCGCTTTGGAAAGATCCGCGCCATCGAAATTCGCTTCCACCAGATCAGCGTGTATAAACTGGGCTTCGGTCAGAATGGCATTGTTGAAATTGGCACCCTGAAGTTTGGCTTCGTAGAAATCGGCCGTCTTTAACCGCGCCTGTTCAAAATCAGCCTGATTCATCTGCGAACGACTACAACGGGCTTCATCCATAATTGCCTGCTTAAAGGACGCCTTCTCCGCTTTCGCTCCCACCAGTCGAACGCCCTGCATACGCGCTTTATCAAACACGGCATTACTGATATCTGAAAAATTGAAATCCGCATGTTTTAAACGCGCACCTGAAAAATTAGCACCCTGAAAATTGGCTCGATTCAATACCGCATCGCTTAAATCCTTACCGCTGAAATCCAAACCGCTTTTATCACATCCCGCCCAGTTTACCCGCGGTGCCGCCTCGTCATCACAGCTAGCCTGTGCCTGACCCATGGCCATTAAAAATAGCCCCGCACCCAGGTAGAGAAAACATTTTTTACGCATAGATTTATTTTTTAAAAACATCGAAATCATAATTTTTACTATCGCTACCAGAACATCCTCATCATACCAGACAGACAGCTTAGGCGTATCCAGATCCAGACCAGCCCTAGTACACCAGCAGCCCTGCCACCACGTCCTGCTGAATAGCCTGTGTGCCTGCCAGTTTATCCCTGATGATTTCCTCGACCTGTACCTGAATGCTGCTCATGGTTATGCCTTCCTGCAAATGCAGTTTCAGGTCGACTACTTTGGGTTCATCAACGGGACTTCCTATCTGGCTGACCAGATAACAGTAACATTCTTCGACGCCCGCCAACTGGCCGACGACTTCACTGGCGATCATTTGCGCCAGAATATTGTATAGCTTGCCAACATGGGTTACCGGGTTCTTGCCCGCGGCGGCCTCCATGTTCATCGGACGATAGGGTGATATCAAACCATTCACCCGATTGCCGCGCCCTACTTCACCATCATCACCCGATTCAGCCGAGGTGCCGGTTACCGTCAGATACACGCTTTGTACATCAATATCATCGGCACTGTTGACCACTGCCATCACGGCCATATCGGTATATTTAGCCGCAATAGTTTCAACCAGCCTGGTCAACTGTAATTTTTTGACCTGATAATCGCTAATGTCCGTGATGTATTGATCAATGTAAGCACAGGCAACGGTTAAATCCAGATGATGATGCCGTTTTACTCCCATCACTTTGATATCAGCGCCGATCTCCGGGTGCTGAGATTTTATCGCCGATGAATTCAGCGTGTGCTCGACTTCCAGCACCACCTGTTCCAGTTCACTCAGCGGCGCGTAACCGACACCGCAGGAAGTATCATTCGCCAGTGCGACACCGGTCTGTTGCTGACGCAAAAACAGTTCAACCAGGTCACTGGAACCCGGTCTTATCAGGTTATGAATTATTACCTGCTGAGATGCATCCAGTGCGCTGATGTGTTTCTCCAGCCAGTTTCGACAACTGCTTTCAACCAGTTCATCTACCGGCACTTCGATGCCTTTGTATTCGAAAGTGGCACGCCCTGCCATATAGATTTCTATCGGCGCTAATATCTCACCACCATTAAATGCCGCTTGTGATGAACCGCCCCGCAAAAGCACCTTGTCTACATTGTGATGCAGGATGAATCCAAAGTTTTTCAAATAAAACTGGCAGAGCGCACGGCTCAATTCTTCAGCCAGTGCATCGCAGATGGTATCCGGATGGCCAATGCCTTTACGCTCAACAATTTCGACGGGCAATTCACCGTAAGGCGATGGGGTTAACGACAGGCTAATTTGTGTCATAGCAAACTCTTTATTAACGATTTAGATATTCTGTCGGCGACTCTACCCAGCCCAACATCACGACGATAAGGATAAGGGCTGAATAAATTAACGACACGATAAAACTGGACTTGAAGCTAAATTTATCAGGCTGTTTTTTCAAAAGACCTGTGCTGCCCTGATGCAACATAACTAATCCTAGTAAATTTGTCAGCCAGTAGCCTATGATGAAACTCGGCACAAACAGTTGTTCGTGCATGGCTGAAAACGGCCAGGAGAACAAGTACGCTAGCGGTACATTGACCAGCATATCGTTCCACCATGACAATGGCGACAGGATGAAACCCGTCATTGCCAAAATCACATCGGATAATCGCCGTTTATTCACGCCTGCTCCCGGCACCTGTTTACTGCATTGATGAACTGCACTTAGTGTACAGAATTACTCTTATCTTGTTCGTCGTTAACCAGGGGCACAAAAACAACGTTAAGAATATCCTGGGTTTCTATTTCACCATCCAGATCTTTTTTTACCCGCATGAGAGACTGGCTGAAGTGTGACATAGCTACAGGTATAACCAGATTGCCTCCCGGTTTTAGCTGATCAATTAACGGCTGAGGAATATGCGTTGCCGCGGCGGTCACAATAATGCCATCGTAAGGCGCGTGTTCCTGCCAGCCCTGATAACCGTTGCCGACACGAGTTTCAATATTTTTATAATTAAGCTTGCTGAAGCGTTCTTCTGCCTGTCTGCTGAGTTCGGCAATGCGTTCTATGCTGAATACTTTTTCGCAGAGCTCCGCCAGAATCGCCGTTTGATAACCTGACCCCGTACCGATCTCAAGCACACGGTCCTCAGGTTTTAGCGACAGCAAATCAGACATCAGCGCGACAATGTAAGGCTGTGAAATTGTCTGTCCATGGCCTATGGGTAACGGGCCATTGTCATAGGCAGCATACTGCATAGTTTTCGGCACAAACTCCTCTCTTGGCACCCTGGCCATAGTCTGCATAACCCTCTTATCCAGTTTGCTTTTGCCAATATAAGCTGATGTGTATTGAACTTCACTTTCAATATCTTCAATCAGATGTTTTATATCTTTGTTCATTGCGATAATGGATACACTCTAAGTCCCTTCCTGCCATGAAGACAGGTATTTAATCTGTTCTTCGGTCAGGGTATCAATGTCGATATTCATCGCAGCAAGTTTTAGCCGGGCAACGGCCTGATCGATTTCGCCTGGTACTTTATGGACAGCATTTTCGAGAGTGGCACCATGAACGGCCAGGTGAAGAACGCACAACAGCTGGTTAGCAAAACTCATGTCCATTACCGCCGATGGGTGACCTTCCGCCGCAGCCAGATTAACCAGACGACCTTCTGCCAGCAGGCAAAGTCGCCGATCGTCGACCAGCGTATATTCTTCTACCGATTTTCTTGGTCGCTGTTTACTGACGCTAAGATCTTCCAGCGCCGGTATATTAATCTCAGCATTGAAGTGGCCCGAGTTGGCGA
>JAGLQT010000096.1 GCA_023136715.1 Gammaproteobacteria bacterium
TAAAAACACTACAACCTGGCAAAGGTGTTTTACACATGGAATTTGAACCCCGTGGTGAAGAAGTATGGGCTTCAATTCGTGACGATGACCAGTTAGTTGTTTATGACACAGACACTTTTGAAGAACAGGTGAGACTGCCTGCCAACAAACCCAGCGGCATCTTTTCAACCGCACGTGCGCATAAAACAGGGCTCTAAGCAGAGATTATTATTGTGGAAGATCTTACTGAAAAATTGCTCAATGACTTTCAACGTAACTTTCCGTTGAACCCTATGCCATTCAAGCAGATTGCCATCGCCCTAAATACCAGCACTGAAGTGGTCATTGAGAAATTAAAAGAACTCCAGGCCAGAGGTGCAGTCAGCCGCGTCGGCCCTGTTTTCAGCCCGAACACTGTCGGCGTCAGTACACTCGCGGCTATGGCAGTACCCGGAAACCAGCTTGAACAAGTGGCGGAGCAGGTAAATACCTATCAACAGGTAAATCATAATTACGAACGTGAGCACACTTTCAATTTATGGTTCGTTGCCACTGCAGAAAATCAGGACAGCTTGCAACACACTCTGGACAGTATTGAAAAACAAACAGGTTACAAAGTTTTATCCCTGCCTTTACTCAAGGAATATCATATCGATCTCGGTTTCCGCATGGACCTAAATGATCGCAAGGATATCGACAAGGTTGAAGCAAGCTGCTCAAATTCAATACCTGAAGTTTTGACTGCTGAAGCCCAACTGGCCAGCGCTGAAGACCTAATCGAAATCATTCAGAGCGGTCTGCCATTAGTGGCTCGCCCCTATCAGGAAATTGCCGAACGATTAGGCTGGTCGGAACAACTCGTTATCGAAAAATTAAAAACCATGGTAGAAGGCGGTATCATCAAACGTCTGGGCGTTGTGGTACGCCACCATGAACTTGGCTATCGGTCCAACGCCATGGTGGTTTGGAACGTCGCCGACGATCAGGTAGATCAAATTGGCCAGCAACTAGGCATGCAAGATTGCGTCACTCTCTGCTATCAGCGCCCCCGTATGCTGCCTGAATGGCCCTACAACCTGTTCTGCATGGTACATGGCCGTAATCGTGAGGAAGTCCTCGAATGCATAGAGACAATGACAGCAGGTCTCAGTCTCGGAAATACCCCTCACACTGTGCTGTTTAGCGGTCGCCGTTTCAAGCAACGCGGCGCAATATACCGTAAGATCAATCAGGAACAAAAGCACTAACAGGTTTTCGATGGATCAGCTGGATAAAAACATCATCAATACACTACAGTATGACTTCCCCATCTGTGATCGTCCATTTGCCAGGCTCGCCGAGACTCTAAATAGCACTGAAGATGAATTAATAAATCGTGTTCAAGCCATGCTGGACAGTGGCCTGCTGACACGTTTTGGCCCAATGTATAATGCCGTCAATATGGGTGGTGCACTCAGTCTATGTGCCATGAAAGTCCCCGAAGAGAAATTTAATGAGGTCACTGAACAGGTCAATGCCTTTGCTGAAGTTGCACACAATTATCAACGCGACCATGAAATGAATATGTGGTTCGTACTGGCAACTGAATCACAGCAGGAGCTTAACGATACACTCAATGCTATTGAAAACAGCACCGGTATTCGCGTCTATAACATGCCCAAAGAAAAGGAATTTTTTGTCGGTCTACATTTCAAAGCTTGAAGCAGAGTTATCTTTATGAATCAAGCTGTAAAAAACGATAACCCCGATAATGATGAACTAGATCGTCGTATTGTGATGGCAACACAATCAGGTCTACCGGTGGTTGCAAATCCCTATTCTCAGATTGCCGAACAACTGGAGATTCCAACCCAGTTACTCATGGACAGACTGGAAGCCATGAAACAGGATAATCGCATCCGCCGAATCGGCGTTGTGCCCAATCATTACAAACTGGGTTATACCGCCAATGGTATGTCTGTCTGGGATGTGGATGACAGCATCATCAATGAAGTTGGCGAACAACTCGGCCAGCTCGACATGGTCACACATTGTTACCAGCGACCACGTTTTCTGCCCGAGTGGTCATATAATTTATTTGCCATGGTACACGGCCATGACCGTGAAGAAGTTCGCGCTAAGGTTGAACAAATAGCGACGCTATTAGGTAATAAAGCGCGCAAGCATGATATTCTTTTCAGTACCCGCATTCTCAAAAAAACCGGCTTACGCCTGAAAGACAAAGGATAACAACCATGTTTCGTATTTCACAATACATGCAAGAGCTGGTAAACCCGACTGAGATAACATCGCCGCGCAAACCCAGCGGACCCGTGGTTATCTGGAACCTGATACGTCGTTGCAACCTGACCTGTA
>JAGLQT010000097.1 GCA_023136715.1 Gammaproteobacteria bacterium
ATATCGGTAACGTCGGCACCAACGACGGTGATGCAGAATCCAGTGCTGTACATGCCAGCGGTCTGGTGATTCGCGACCTTGCTCCTGTGATGAGCAACTGGCGCGGCGAGATGAGCCTGGAAGATTATCTGGTTAAACATAATGTGGTTGCGATTTCGGATATTGATACCCGTCGTCTGACTCGTATTCTTCGTGACAAAGGTGCCATGGGTGGCTGCATTATGGCGGGTGATGTCGATAAGGATGTGGCCTTGCAAAAAGCTAAAGACTTTGCCGGCCTGAAAGGACTGGATCTGGCGCAGGTTGTTACAGTTGATCAAAATTACAGCTGGGATGCTGGTGAGTGGGACCTGGATACAAATACCGCCACTACAGCGGAAGAGCAGAAGTACCACGTTGTCGCTTACGATTTTGGCGTTAAGCATAATATTTTAAGAATGCTGGCATCACGCGGCTGCAAGGTCACAGTCGTACCGGCTAAAACACCGGCGAAAGATGTGCTGGCGATGAACCCCGATGGTGTTTTCCTTTCTAATGGTCCCGGTGACCCCGAGCCCTGTGACTACGCGATTACCGCGATTAAGGAAGTACTGGAAACCAGTCTGCCAGTTTTTGGTATCTGTCTCGGGCACCAGTTATTAGCACTGGCCTGTGGCGCGCAAACCATGAAGATGAAATTTGGTCATCATGGCGCCAACCACCCAGTGCAGGACCTGAACTCCGAGCAAGTCATGATTACCAGCCAGAACCACGGCTTTGCGGTTGATGAAAGCAGTCTGCCGGACAACCTTCAGGCAACGCACCGTTCATTGTTCGATGGCTCCTTACAGGGTATCCATCGTACCGATAAACCTGCTTTTGGTTTTCAGGGGCATCCTGAAGCCAGTCCTGGACCGCATGATATTGCGCCCGTTTTTGACCATTTCATAGAATTAATCGAGGAGTCTCACCGTGCCTAAGCGTTCTGATATCAAAAGTATTCTGATTATCGGCGCAGGACCTATCGTTATTGGTCAGGCTTGTGAGTTCGATTATTCCGGTGCCCAGGCCTGTAAGGCGCTGAAAGAAGAAGGTTTACGCGTCATCCTGGTGAATTCAAATCCAGCGACCATCATGACCGATCCAGAAATGGCGGACGCGACTTACATCGAGCCGATCACCTGGCAGACTGTAGCTAAAATCATTGAAGTCGAAAAACCCGATGCTTTGCTGCCGACCATGGGTGGCCAGACCGCATTGAACTGTGCACTGGATTTAGATCGCGAAGGTATCCTGGAAAAATTCGGTGTCGAGATGATCGGCGCGAAAAAAGAAGCCATCGACATGGCAGAAGATCGCCAGAAGTTCAAAGTCGCGATGGAAGAAATTGGTCTTGATATGCCGCGCGCTGCGATTGCGCATAGTCTGGAAGAAGCCTATCAGGTGCAGGCGCAGGTGGGCTTCCCAACCATCATCCGTCCTTCATTTACCATGGGCGGCAGCGGTGGCGGCATTGCTTATAACAAGGAAGAGTTCGAAGAAATTTGTAAGCGCGGTCTTGATTTATCACCGGTCAACGAGCTGTTGGTCGAAGAGTCGATTCTTGGCTGGAAAGAATACGAAATGGAAG
>JAGLQT010000098.1 GCA_023136715.1 Gammaproteobacteria bacterium
GACATTGCTAATTACCTTCGTACTTAAATTGCAGCCCCGGAAATCCGACACTAACCTCTTCTTGCATTAACTATTGCATCCGCAACCCTACTTGGCGCTTCAGCGTATTTTTCAAATTCCATTGAATAAGTCGCACGACCCTGTGTCGCAGATCTTAGAGCAGTTGAATAACCAAACATCTCTGACAATGGAACATCTGCTCTTATAATCTTTCCTGCTGGCGCATCTTCCATACCTGCCACCATGCCACGTCGGCGATTCAAATCACCCATGACGTCACCCATATATTCTTCAGGTGTAACCACTTCAATCTTCATCATCGGCTCAAGGATGGTTGGATCTGCTTTCAGCGCACCCTCTCTAAAGGCCATTGAACCTGCAATCTTGAACGCCATCTCATTGGAGTCGACATCATGAAAAGAGCCATCAAACAAAGTCACCCTGACATCTTCAATCGGGAAACCTGCGAGAGCACCATTTTTCATCTGATCTTGCGCACCCCTCTCAACAGCAGGAACAAATTCCTTAGGTACCGCGCCACCAACTATTTCACTAACAAACTCATAACCAGAACCGGGCTCCAACGGCTCGATGCGCAAATTAACATGTGCATACTGGCCTCGACCACCCGACTGACGAACAAATTTTGTTTCCTGTTCAACCGCTTTACGTAAGCATTCGCGGTACGCAACCTGCGGATTACCCACATTCGCATCGACGCTAAATTCACGTTTCATACGATCAACGATGATTTCCAGATGCAATTCACCCATACCAGAAATAATCGTCTGCCCTGACTCTTCGTCAGTCCGAACACGAAAAGATGGATCTTCATGTGCCAGCTTACCCAGCGCAATACTCATCTTCTCCTGATCCGCCGTCGTTCTAGGCTCAACCGCCACCGAAATAACCGGCTCCGGAAACTCCATACGCTCAAGCGTTATAACTTTATTGACATCACACAGGGTATCGCCTGTTGTAATATCTTTGAGGCCGATGGCTGCTGCGATATCACCCGCGCGTACCTCTTTAACTTCTTCACGGCTATTGGCGTGCATCTGTACGATACGGCCAACGCGCTCCTTCTTACCCTTAACCGGGTTATAAACTGCATCACCGGACTTAAGCACGCCCGAGTAAACCCTAAAGAAGGTCAGGTTGCCGACGAATGAATCCGTCGCAATCTTAAAACCTAAAGCCGCAAACGGCTCATCATCAGAAGAAGATCGTGTCGCCACAGACTCATCTTCTAAAATACCTTCAACTGGCGGTACATCTATCGGTGACGGCATATAGTCAATTACCGCATCGAGCATTGCCTGCACGCCTTTATTCTTAAAAGCAGTACCACAAAACGCCGGTACAATTTCATTAGCAAGAGTTCGCAAACGAATCCCATGCCTAATATCATCTGCAGACAAATCGCCCTGCTCAAGATACTTATCCATTAATTCTTCGTTCGCCTCAGCCGCAGCCTCCAGCATCAGCTCGCGCCTTTCCTGACACAGCTCTAATAAATCATCAGGAATCTCGCTTTCAGAAAACTCCGAACCCATGTTTTCCTCACTCCAACGAATCGCCTTCATTTTTATGAGATCAACTACGCCTTCAAAATCTTCTTCTGAGCCTATAGCTACTTGCATAGCCACAGGATCTGAACCTAAACGATCCTTAATCTGATCGACAACACGCAAAAAATCCGCACCCACACGATCCATCTTATTAACAAAGACCATTCGTGGAACTGCGTATTTATTAGCCTGACGCCAAACTGTTTCTGACTGAGGCTCAACACCACCAACCGCACAGAAAACCGCACAGGCACCATCAAGCACTCGAAGGGAACGCTCTACCTCAATGGTAAAATCAACGTGCCCTGGCGTATCAATGATATTGATACGGTGCTCTTTGTACTGCTTATCCATACCACTCCAAAAACAAGTGGTAGCAGCAGAAGTAATGGTGATCCCACGCTCCTGCTCTTGCTCCATCCAGTCCATGGTGGCAGCACCATCGTGTACTTCGCCTATTTTGTGCGAAATACCCGTGTAAAAAAGGACGCGCTCTGTTGTCGTTGTCTTACCCGCATCAATGTGTGCCATGATGCCGATATTTCGGTAACGTTCAATAGGTGTGGTGCGCGCCACTACTCAAGCCTTCAACAATCAACCACTACCAACGGAAGTGAGCAAATGCCTTATTAGCCTCAGCCATACGATGTGTATCTTCACGCTTCTTAACCGCAGAACCACGGTTCTCAGAAGCATCCATCAATTCACCAGCCAGTTTTAACTGCATGGATTTCTCACCGCGCTTACGTGCCGCTTCGATAATCCAACGCATAGCCAAAGCAATACGACGATCAGGTCGAACTTCAACGGGCACCTGGTAAGTTGCACCACCAACACGGCGGGATTTAACCTCGACCATTGGCTTAACATTTTCAAGGGCTTGCTCCATTACTTCTGTAGCCTCGCCTTCAGCCTTCTCAGTAATACGATCAAGTGCGTTATACATGATTGATTCCGCAGTAGATTTTTTACCGCCTCTCATTATCATGTTGACAAATTTTGCAATCTGTAAACTTCCAAATTTAGGATCTGGAAGGACGATGCGCTTGGGAACTTCTCTTCTTCTAGGCATGATTATTAACCCTTAGGCCTCTTAGTACCATATTTAGAACGACCTTGCTTACGACTATCAACGCCTTGCGTATCAAGACTACCGCGGACAACGTGATAACGCACACCCGGTAGATCCTTTACACGACCACCACGAATGAGAACCACGGAATGTTCTTGCAGGTTATGGCCTTCACCACCGATATAGCTGGTTACTTCAAAGCCGTTAGTTAAACGTACACGGGCAACCTTACGCATTGCCGAGTTCGGTTTTTTAGGTGTTGTGGTATACACGCGAGTACACACACCACGTCGTTGTGGACATGCCTCAAGCGCGGGCACATTACTTTTTGCGACCTTACTCTGACGCGGGTTTCTCACCAATTGGTTGATCGTTGTCATCTAATACCTTCTTTAAAACCCAATCAGACGGGCGTTTGAGGATGATTCCTACAAGCTCAAAATAAACGACAGGCCCAATAGGCCTGCCGACGGAGGCGAAATTCTATGCTCATCACTCAAAACTGTCAAGTGATGCAGCCATAAAACCCTACCTTGTTTTGCTGTAATAAAGATTTGTCAGCAATATAGCGACAAACACACTATTACTTATGCATCTTGCTGAGGCTCTGCCTCATTGCCAGGTGAAGCATTTTCAACCACTTCACCTGATACTACTTCTTCGCTAACATCTTCTGTCAGCATCGCTTCAGCCGCCATTTCTTCTTCAGAAAGGAAAGCTTCTTCTAATGCTGCAGTACGACGTTGACGACGTTCTTCATGTGAAGCCATACCGGTACCAGCTGGTATCAGGCGACCCACGATGACATTCTCTTTCAGTCCACGTAATGAATCACTGCTGCCACGAACGGCTGCTTCTGTCAGTACACGTGTTGTCTCCTGGAAGGAAGCCGCTGAAATAAAGGACTCAGTCACCAGCGACCCCTTGGTAATACCCAACAGGATAGGCTGAACATCGGCAGGTCTCTTACCTTCAGCTGACAGCGCTTCTGTCTCTTCAGCGATACTGGAACGCTCGATAATTTCACCTTTCAGGTAGCGTGATTCATGACCATCAATAATTTCGCACTTACGCAACATCTGACGAATGATAACTTCAATATGCTTGTCATTAATCTTCACACCCTGCAGACGATACACATCCTGAATCTCATTCACCAGGTAGGTAGCTAATGCATCAGAACCACGCCAGCGTAGAATATCATGTGGATTCAACTCACCGTCAGCAATCACCTCGCCAACCTCAACGCGCTCACCTTCAAACACATTAATGTGACGCCATTTAGGAATCAGAGTTTCGACAGCTTCATTATTATCCTGGGTAACTACAAAACGCTGCTTACCTTTGGTTTCCTTACCAAAACTAACCACACCCGAAGCCTCAGCCATAATGGCAGGCTCTTTCGGCTTACGTGCTTCAAATAAGTCAGCAACACGTGGCAGACCACCGGTGATATCACGGGTCTTGGAAGATTCCTGAGGAATACGTGAAACAACATCACCAATCGCAACATCATCACCATCCTTAATGTTAATAATCGCGCCTGCTGGCAGGAAGTAACGAGCAGACTGCTCACTACCCGCGATACACAGGTCTTCACCCTTGTCATCGACCAGAGAGATAAGAGGACGCATATCTTTACCAGCAGATGGACGCTGCTTAGGGTCCATAACTACTATGGAAGAAAGACCAGTAATCTCATCCGTTTCTTTCTGGACACTGACGCCATCGGAGAACTCACTGAATTTAACCTTACCAGCAACCTCAGTAATAATTGGATGAGTGTGAGGATCCCAGGTTGCAACAATTTGACCCGCTTCTACCTGACCATCCTCAGCTACTGAAATCACCGCCCCGTAAGGAATCTTATAGCGCTCACGCTCACGGTTATTTTCATCAACAATACCTAACTCACCTGAACGAGATACCGCCACTAGATGACCTGAAGAGTTTTCTACAACATTAATATGATGCAGGCGAACCTTACCGTTATTCTTAACGGATATATTATTCGCAGCAGCAGAACGACTTGCCGCACCACCAATATGGAAGGTACGCATAGTCAGCTGTGTTCCAGGCTCACCGATGGATTGTGCCGCGATAACACCAACAGCCTCACCTTTATTAACCAGATGCCCGCGAGCCAGGTCACGCCCGTAACACATCGAACAAACACCATGCCTGTTTTCACAGGTACTAACCGTTCTTACCTTAACCTCATCAACACCGAGCTCATCAAAACGCTCCACCCATTGCTCATCAAGCAGGGTATTCGCAGGAATAACGGCTTTGCCTCCATCGCGAGGCATTACATCTTCAGCAACAACACGACCTAGCGCCAACTCACTCAAAGCCATGACTACGTCACCACCTTCAATGATTGACTGCATCTTCCTGCCGTTGTTGGTACCACAGTCATGATTGAGAACAACCATGTCCTGCGCAACATCTACCAGACGACGAGTCAGATAACCGGAGTTAGCCGTCTTCAAAGCTGTATCAGCCAGACCCTTACGAGCACCATGAGTTGAAATAAAGTACTGTAGTACGTTCAAACCTTCACGGAAGTTCGCTGTAATCGGTGTCTCAATAATTGAGCCATCTGGTTTGGCCATCAGGCCACGCATACCAGCAAGCTGACGAATCTGGGCAGCTGAACCACGAGCACCAGAATCGGCCATCATATAAATATTATTAAACGATAATTGTGAAACAGTATTCCCTTCAGCATCTTCAACTTCTTCTGTACTAAGTCTATCCATCATCGCTTTAGCAACAGCTTCGTTAGCATGCGACCAGATATCAACAACCTTGTTGTAGCGTTCACCATTAGTCACAAGGCCCGAGGTATACTGCTCCTGAATTTCTTTCACTTCGATTTCAGCAGCATCAAGAATGCCGGATTTCTCTTCAGGAATCGCCATATCGTTAATACAAATCGAAACACCCGATTTCGTTGAGTAACGGAAACCGGTGTACATCAGCTGATCGGCAAAAATAACCGTTTCTTTCAAACCAACCTGGCGATAACACATATTGATCAGGTTAGAAATTGTCTTTTTACCTAATACCTGATTCACCGCTTCAAAAGGCAGGCCAGCAGGTACAATTTCTGATAGCAAAGCACGACCCACAGTCGTATCAGCAATCACTGTACGTTCTTGCAGATTACCTTCGTCATCATAAATAACTTCTTTTACGCGAGCTTTAACTTTAGCTTGCAGATGTACAAAACCATTATCGTAAGCACGATGCACTTCATCTACATCAGCAAACACCATGCCTTCGCCTTTAACATTGATCGATTCACGCGTCATGTAATACAGACCGAGAATAATATCCTGTGACGGTACGATCACTGGCTCACCCGATGCAGGTGACAAAATATTATTTGTCGACATCATTAAAGCACGAGTTTCCAACTGCGCTTCAATTGACAGCGGTACGTGAACAGCCATCTGGTCGCCATCGAAATCGGCGTTAAATGCAGTACAAACTAATGGATGCAGCTGAATCGCTTTACCTTCGATCAGTACTGGCTCGAATGCCTGGATACCTAATCTATGCAAAGTCGGCGCACGGTTAAGCATAACTGGATGTTCGCGGATAACTTCTTCAAGAATATCCCAAACTTCAGCGCCTTCTTTCTCAACCAGCTTTTTAGCAGCCTTGATAGTTGTCGCCAAACCACGACGCAACAATTTATTGAATACAAATGGCTTGAACAACTCAAGCGACATCTTCTTAGGTAGACCACACTGATGCAATTTAAGTGTAGGACCAACCACGATTACTGAACGACCAGAGTAATCAACACGCTTACCCAGCAGGTTCTGACGGAAGCGACCACCCTTACCTTTAATCATGTCAGCCAGTGATTTCAGCGGACGTTTGTTGGTACCAGTAATTGCACGACCACGACGACCGTTATCAAGAAGCGCATCCACAGATTCCTGCAGCATACGTTTCTCATTACGCACAATAATGTCAGGTGCATATAACTCAAGTAAACGACGTAGACGGTTGTTACGGTTGATAACGCGACGGTAAAGATCGTTCAGGTCTGAAGTTGCGAAACGACCACCGTCCAATGGAACTAGAGGGCGTAAATCAGGTGGAAGCACAGGCAATACTGTCATAATCATCCATTCAGGACGATTACCAGAAGCAAGGAATGACTCAACCAGTTTCAGACGCTTAGCTAGACGTTTCAGCTTTGTCTCAGACTTGGTTGCACCCATGTCTTCACGAATTTGTATTTTTTCCTGATCAAGATTAATTTGATTCAGCAATTCAAGAATCGCCTCCGCACCCATGCGCGCATCAAACTCATCACCATGCTCTTCAATGGCTTCAAGATAAGTATCATCAGTCAATAACTGACCTTTCTCCATGGTCGTTAAACCAGGATCAACCACGACAAATGCTTCAAAGTAAAGAATGCGTTCAATTTCACGCAAAGTCATATCCAGCAACAGACCAATACGTGAAGGCAGTGATTTCAGGAACCAGATGTGAGCAACGGGACTCGCCAGGTCAATATGACCCATGCGATCACGGCGTACTTTGGATTGAGTTACCTCAACACCACATTTCTCACAAACCACACCACGATGCTTGAGGCGTTTGTACTTACCGCACAAACATTCGTAATCTTTTACCGGACCAAAGATCTTGGCACAGAACAGACCATCACGCTCCGGTTTAAAGGTGCGGTAGTTAATTGTTTCTGGTTTTTTAACTTCACCAAACGACCACGACTGGATCTGCTGAGGTGAAGCAAGACTGATTTTAATTACGTCAA
>JAGLQT010000099.1 GCA_023136715.1 Gammaproteobacteria bacterium
TTGCCGACTACATTGCAGGCATGACCGACCGTTATGCCATCGTCGAATATGAGCGCATCTTTAACCCAAGACAACTGTCTTTTGTTAACCTGATTCCGTAAAGCCGAATCAAGCCTTGACGCATATGGCCGGACGTATCCCACAAAACTTCATTGACGACCTAGTATCCCGTGCGGATATTGTTGAAGTCATTAATGCACGTGTACCACTCAAAAAAAAGGGTAAGGAATACTCTGCTTGCTGCCCCTTCCATAATGAAAAAACCCCGTCATTTACCGTCAGTGATAGCAAACAGTTTTATCACTGCTTTGGTTGTGGTGCACACGGTACAGCACTGGGTTTCATTATGGAGTATGAAAACCTCGACTTTGTCGATGCCGTCGAAGCACTCGCATCTGAATACAATCTTGATGTACCCCGAGAGACCGGTCACTTTAATAACGCCGAAAGTAAAGATACCAAACAACCGCTATACGATATTCTTGAAAAGTCATCAGAACTTTTTAAACAACAGTTGAAAAGTTCTGACAAAGCGATTAAATATTTACAACAACGCGGACTAAGCGGAGATGTCGCAAAAGCATACCAAATTGGTTACGCCCCCGATGGCTGGAATTTTTTAACCGACAAGCTGGGTAAAGACAAAGCCACTGTCGATGCATTAATTGATACCGGATTATTGGTCAGCAAAGATGATGGCAAGCAATACGACCGCTTCCGAGACCGCATTATTTTCCCGATCACAAATCGACGCGGCCACATCATTGGTTTTGGTGGCCGCGTCCTCGACCAGGGTGAACCAAAATATTTAAACTCACCTGAAAACGTTGTCTTCCACAAAGGCCAGGAACTCTACGGTTTGTATGAAGCTCGCAAAGCCGTTCGCAATCTTGAACAACTGATTATTGTTGAAGGATATATGGATGTGGTCGCATTAGCACAACACGGTGTTAACTACGCCATCGCTTCACTTGGTACCGCAACCACCAGTGAGCAATTGCAACGCGCCTTCCGCACAGTTAGAACACTTATCTTCTGCTACGACGGCGACAATGCTGGTAAAAAAGCCGCCTGGCGTGCGCTTGAAAATGCCCTGCCATTATTACGAGACGGCTTTGAAGCAAAGTTTCTTTTTTTACCCGATGGTGAAGACCCTGACTCCATGATCCGTGCTGAAGGCAAAGATAATTTCGAGCAACGTCTAGCTACGGCCAAACCACTATCTGAATTTTTATTTGAACGACTTTCCGAAGATCTGAACTTAAACAGTTCCGAAGGTAAGTCTGCACTCACTGAAAAAGCCAAACCGCTATTAAGCAAATTACCCGAAAGTGTATTCAAAGATTTGCTCTATCAAAATTTATCATCAATCACTAGCATTCCAGCAGATAAACTACAATCATCAACACCAGACGACACAACGCCAGTTAAGGTTGCCGCAAAACCAAGATCAAATCGCGAAGTAAAACAAAATGCGACGCGTGATGCCATCGCATTACTATTGCAACACCCAAAGTTATCTTGCGAAGTTCAGGTGCCTGATGTTTTTAAAGATTCAGCCATTCAGGGCTTACCTTTACTTCACGAAATCCACGCCCTTATTTGTAATCATCCCGACATTTCCCCTTCTGCATTTCTCGAACGCTGGCGCGACAATAAAAATTTTTCCGCCCTGCAAAAAATGATGCAACGAGATATTGTTTGCCATGATGACGCAGATAGTCTGAAAAATTTGCTTACTGATACCATCAATAATCTCACCAGTAAGCACAATGATCAGCGCTATGCCATGTTGGAGAAAAAACTACAGGAAACCGGACTGGATGATGCCGAAATGGAAGAATACAAATCGTACTTCACTATGTAAATCCCTGTCACCTGCTTGTTGACAAGCACTGTAATTGCTGGATAATCACCCACTCAGCGCCAATTTGACACAGATTGCGGGCGCTTTATAAATGCAGCTAAAGCGAATGATGATATATCAAGAATATCTAAACCCGTGAAAGCTGCGCTTTGACGGGTTTTTTATTGCAGGTAACAGAACATGAATGACTATTTATTTACATCCGAATCAGTTTCAGAAGGTCACCCAGACAAGGTTGCTGACCAAATTTCAGACGCCATCCTTGACGCTATTTTTGAACAGGACAACAAAGCACGCGTTGCCTGCGAAACCATGGTTAATACTGGCATGGTGGTTATCTCTGGCGAAATCACCACTGAAGCATGGGTGGATATGCAGGACGTTGTGCGTCAAACAGTAAAACGCATTGGTTACAACCATTCTGATATGGGTTTCGACTGGGAATCCTGTGCCGTCATTACTTCCATAGACAAGCAATCCGCTGATATTGCCATGGGTGTTGATGAATCATCTGACCACGAACAAGGTGCGGGTGATCAGGGCTTGATGTTTGGCTACGCTAGTAACGAGACAGACGTGCTCATGCCTGCGCCGATCACCTATGCGCATAAACTGGTTAAACGTCAGGCTGAAGTTCGTAAGAATGGTACGCTTTCGTGGCTGCGTCCTGATGCGAAAAGTCAGGTGACTTTCCATTATGAAAATGACCAGCCTGTAGGTATTGATGCTGTGGTACTTTCTACGCAACACAACCCTGAGATCTCGCTGGAATCACTACGCGAAGCGGTAATGGATGAAATCATCAAACCAGTATTACCTGCCGAATTACTCAATAAAGACACCAAGTTCTTCATTAATCCAACTGGTAATTTTGTTATTGGTGGACCTGTCGGTGATTGTGGCTTAACTGGTCGTAAGATTATCGTTGATACTTATGGTGGCATGGCGAGACATGGTGGTGGCGCATTCTCGGGTAAAGACCCCTCAAAAGTTGACCGTTCTGCCGCTTATGCAGGACGCTATGTAGCAAAAAATATCGTTGCTGCCGGACTTGCTGATAAGTGTGAAATCCAGGTTTCTTATGCCATTGGCGTGGCTGAACCCACTTCGATTTCTGTACAAACTTTTGGTACTGGAAAAATCGATGATGCAAGAATCGTTGAACTGGTACGTGAACATTTTGACCTCAAGCCCAAAGGACTTGTTCAGATGCTTGATTTGTTAAGACCCATATACAGCGATACTGCTGCTTACGGTCATTTTGGACGCGAAGAGCCTAATTTCACATGGGAAAAAACGGATAAAGCGGCTGCACTAAAAGACGCAGCTGGGCTATAATTCACCCCCTACATTTTCTGAGGAGCGCTGCAGCGACAATCATAAGTCGCGAGGCTCAGAACTAGATAACGGCGCTCATTTCTTATAACT